>JACQWQ010000260.1 GCA_016209205.1 Chloroflexota bacterium | reverse complement strand
TTGCGCGTGATTCAACGGATCGGTAATGCTTGCCAAATGACCATTGGTGTACGTATACGTGGTGGTGTGATTGTTTGCATCCGTGGCAGTCAATCGCTGCCCTCGGGCGTTGTACGTGTAGGTCGTTTTTTTGTTGAGCGCGTTTTTGACCGTTAATACATTTCCATCCGCGTCGTATGTGTAGGTCGTGACGCGATTCAATGGATCGGTAACGGTCAAGAGGTCGTTCGTGGTGTTGTAGGTGTGGGTGGTGACCTGATTCAGCGCGTCGGTGCGCGTGAGCATGTAGCCGTCGGGATTGTACGTTGCCTTGGTAACGCGTCCAAGCGGGTCTGTCACCTGCCTTGGCTTGAACGCCGCGCCCCCGCCGTATAGATATGTGGTTGTCTTGTTCGCCGCGTCGGTGCGCTGCGTCACCAGCCCGTTGCTGTTCACGGCGTACGTTGTCGTATGGTTATTGCCGTCGGTAAAGGTTGTCACCCCCGCGCTGTAATTGAAGGTTGCCAAGAGCGTGCCGCCAACCGTGACCGTCTTGACCCGGCTGCTCGCGTCGAACGTGATTTGCGTCAATGTTCCGCGCGGGTCGCTAATCGTCGTGAGATTGTGATTGGTGTACGCGAACGTGGTCGTGTAATTCAGCGGGTCCCGAATGCTGAGCAAATCGCCTGTGGTGGTGTCATACGTATAGCCAAAGGCGTGCCCTGCGTTGTCAGTCACCGTCCCGAGCTTGGCGCCATTGTACGTAAAGTTCAGCGTCCGTCCGCCTCTCGCCGTGATGACGCTTTGTTCGAGTTGGCGGACGGATACGCGAATGAGATTGCATTTCCCGCGCGATCTTTGATTTTGGTCAGGTACCAATTACTGTTGGCATTTTGTTGAAAAAGATGTTGACTTGAATCGGGATGCGTCAATGTAAAACTCACGCCGGTCACGCGGGTCAGCGTATCGAAATTCCCTTTCGGCGAGGTATATGTGCCGGTCGCGCCAGCGGTGAACGGATGTTGTGTTCCGTCGGCATCGTACAAGGTTGCGGTATTATCGCCATTGTCCAAAATATACATGCGCTGCGCATGAATCCAATCATAACCGACGATATTGTTGCCCAAGTTCGCTTGATTGTTGTAGGTGTGATCAAGTGATAGGGAGGGTCCAGTGCCCGGGAGATCAAATTCTTGATACTGCGTCACAAGATTGCCATTCCACAAATTGATGTACAGCGTGAGCCGCTCGGTCAATTGGAATTTTTGAAATGCCCAATAGCGTTCGATGCCCAAACCACTGGTGACTGCGGTTACTGACTCTTGCACTGGCGACACAGCTGCTGTAGGCGTTTTGGTCGGATGCTTGGTTTTTTCAGCTTTGGGTGTTTCCGAATCGGACGGTTCCCGGGTATATGTTTCAAGCGAGGTTGGCGTTTTGGTCGGGCGGCGTGTTTTGGCGCGCACTGCCGTTTCGGTTGGCGTGGCTGTCGGCGTTTTCGTGGGGCGTCTTGTTTTTGCCGCCAAAGCAAGGCGAATATCAGTACCCCCCTGGGGTGTGTGGAATGCAAAAGCTCCCGATGGCAATAACAGCAAGCCAAGCAAGAGCAGCCAATTGAACAGGCGAAACGTGGAACGAGGCGAAGCGAACATGGTTTCCTCCTTGGAGCGAGTCTTAAAAAACAGGTTTGAACTCATTCGAGTTCGGCAACAGAAATGTTGCCAGACGGGATTATATGTACCTCGAAAGAAAACACAAAAAGCTTGATGATTACCTACAAATGTTGGTAGGCAGTGGCAATGCATCCGATGAAGCGGACGCAGTTCGTCCGAAGCATCGGCGCGCATTGCAGACTGCCGTAGGGCGACGCGCAGTCCAACTGCGCTTGAACAATCCCCACTGGTTTACTTTTTCCGCGTTGACCCGCGTTCCTCCGCGTCCAAATAAAGATGCTATGCCAACGCGGTGTGCTCGATCCGAAACGGCGTGCCTTCCACCGGCGTGGTGTCAAACTCGCGCGCGGCGAGATGTCCCGCGAACACGGCTTGGGCGAGGATGCCCGGCGCTTGCGCATCGCCGATTACGCACCGTCTTCTCGATGTGCGCGGTCACATGGGCATCCCGCTCATCAAGGTTCGTCTGTTTTTTGAGACGGTGCAGGAATTGATTCACGCGGCGCTTGATCTCGCGGGCAGTCCGATGATAACGACGAGCGCG
>JACQWQ010000251.1 GCA_016209205.1 Chloroflexota bacterium | reverse complement strand
GCCAAACAAAAACGGTCCGAGGAATTCTGCAATGACCGCGAGCGCAATCGCCAGACGCGGGTGCAGCGCGCGTGTCGAAACGGGCGCGGCGACCAAGGTGCCGGAATTGTTGCAACCGTTGCAGAACGCATAGAGCATCATCAACGCAACGAAAATAATCAGGATCGTGGACAAACGAACGGACGCCTCATCATTGGTTATTAAGATTTCTTAATTTGTGCATTCTACTACAGAATTGTAAAAAATGGCGCGCCAAAAAAAAGACCGCCATACGCGGCGCAAGTTGTTTCTGCGATGTGCGATGTATTCCCATCGCCTTCATCGCCGCAGTTTGCACTGCATCGTCTGCGCGTCGCGTATGCCGGTCTCGCTTGGCGGGTTGAAAAATTTCTATGCCTTTACGCGCGCCCGCGCAACCGCTTGCGCAATCGCTTGTAAGTGTTGCGGCGATGTGCCGCAACAGCCGCCCACAATTTGCGCGCCGGCTTCGAGCCACCGCGCCGCCGCTGCGCCCATCTGTTCGGGCGTCACGTCATAAATCGCGATATCGTCGTCGGTCATGCGCGGCAGACCCGCGTTCGGTTTCATCCACAGCGGCAAGTGCGTCGCGGCGCGCATTTCTTGGAGATTGATCAGATTTTCTTCGAGCGAGCGCCCGCAGTTCACGCCGACCATGTCCGCGCCAAGCGCCGTCACTTCCTGCGCCACTTGGGCCGCTTTTAGCCCCATCATCGTATTCGTGCCCATGTCGAAACTAAAGGACACGACGATCGGCAAATCGGTCACCGCGCGTGCGCCTTCAAATGCCGCCGTCGCTTCGCCGAGATCGAACTGCGTTTCGATCACCAACAAATCCACACCGCCGTCCGCCAGGGCTCGCGCTTGCGCGCCAAATTGCGCGACCGCATCGTCGCGCGTCAACGTGCCAAACGGTTCCAGCAATTGCCCCGACGGTCCGATCGAACCGGCGATCCACACGCGTCCGTTGCCCGTTGCGCTTGACCGCGCGCGGCGCGCCAATTGCACGGCGCGTTGATTCACTTGCGCCGCGTCGTTTTCCAAGCCCGCGTGCGCGAGCCGCAGCGCGGTTCCGCCAAAGGTGTTGGTGAGAATGATATTCGAACCGGCTTGCAGGAAATCGCGGTGCAGCTGCACTACTTGGTCGGGTTCCTGATAAAGCCACTGCTCCGGGGCTAGCCCACGTTCCAACCCGCGCGTTTGGTAATTGGTGCCCGTTGCGCCGTCTGCCACCAAGATTTCTCCGCGTACCAGCGCCTCGCGAAAAGATTCACTCATCACCTTTGCTCCTCTAAAATGTGACGGGTGACGAGTGACAGGTGACGAGGAAACTTTTGTGTGTCACTTTTCATCCGCACTCCGCAAAATAAATTGGCGGGCATGATAACGCATTTGTCGTCCACGGGCAAACAGACCAAGACCCCAGGTGTTTTCAGCACAGCGCGCAACTCGCTGCACGGATAACGTTGAAAAACACTTGGGGTCTTGTTGTTTCACGGCTGCGTCTGCAAAACAAAGTCAACGTTTTTCTGTGACTCTTGGCGCGTATCCACTTGACGTTCTTGGGACGCATAGCCGTCTGCGAACACTGCCAACGTGAATTGCCCGGGCGGTACGGTCAATTTGTAATTCCCCGTTGCGTCCGTGAAATACGCGATCTCGGGCATGGGCACACTGCTTTTGGTAAAGGCGAGCCGGGCGCGCGCGATTGGCTCGTTCTGGGCGTTCGTGACGCGACCGGAGATCGTGGCGCGCGCAGCGTTTTGATTTTCGGTCGTCACGGGAGTTTTGTTCGAGACCGGTTGATTCGGGTCCCCGGGGATGAGTGTGGCGCGCGGCGTGGTGTTGCGCGTAGGTGTAGCTTGCCCAGGTGCAACGCCGGGTTCAATGCCCATGGTCGGTTCGGTTGGGGGTTGTTCTGCTCCGGCGTTGGAACCACAGCCCAGCAAAAAGAGGAGCAGCGTTCCAATCGCAAAGAGAATCCATGCGGAAACCGCAACGGATCGAGTAGAAATCATTTTGCACCTCATTTCAATCCGTTCGCCAAGCCCCGTTTTTTTGCTGTGCTTGACGACAAATCGGGTTTTTGGGCGGCGGGCTTGTCGCTTGGCGAAGGTGTTGTCCTTTGCATGACGTTTTGACGTCGGGGCGTGTTCCCTGTAACAAGAAAAGGGTGAGCGCCCCACGCAGACGCTCACCCTTTCTTGCCGCGTCCCCAGATGTCACGCTACGGGTTGCCCGCGCTGCCCAAAAAGTTGAATACTCTTTTGGTGATGCGGGTGGAACTGTTCTTGGTCCAACTACCCCCGACACCGTAGGTGTGAATCCCAAAACTGCATGGATTACAGAAGGTGCTCCACTTGCCATAGTGCGGTGAGCCGCTTTGCCCGCCGAACGTGTCAATGGAATAGAACAAGCGGGTCTTTTGGACGGTTTGAATCTTGCCTTTCATAGTCCATAGGGTACCGTAGGATTTGTCACCGGGATAGCCGCGCACGTTCGATTTCCGGTTCAACAGAAATGAATCACTCGAGGTCCAACCGTACCCGAACCAGCCGACCGTGTTGCCGACGTCCGAGCCGAGCTTGACGAGACCATAATCGTATTTTGGATTTCCGGTGCCTGTCCAGCCAGTATTGGTATACAAGTCACCCATACCGGCGGTATACGAGCCAAAGGGCGCGCTGCCGCCGTTGCGACCGGGATATACCGTGATGCTGGTTGCCCATTCGCCTGCACCAGCGTCATATACACAATGACCGGCGGTGGCAAGCCGATTTTTGGACATGAACCAGCCGGTGCATGTGCCCGACCCGGAAGGAAAGTCGACTTCGAGATGCGCGATGGCGCTGTTGGGGTATACTGTGGTGTTTGTAATCTGCGTGCGCCCGTCCGCGCCGATGACGCTTTCGGGGCTGAGATCGCCGAGGGGGGGCAGATTCTTGGCGCCGACCTCGGCGTTGACAAGGTTCTCGGGCGCAACGGTGACTGCTTGAGAGGGCGAGAACGGGAGAGCGGATGACTTGATATCGAATAGCGCTCCGTCATTGCGGACAATACGGAGTGGTGTGTCTTGCGCTGCCAGCGTGGGCTGTGTTGCACCAAACGCGCCCAATAGGGCGACCATCAAAATGCCGAGCAGCAAGAGACGGACTGTGTTTTTGCATAGTTGTGCGAGTGACATGGATTTTATTCTCCTGAATGATTCGACCGGGTGAACAAAATTGGTCTTGCTTGAGTAATCGAGATGACCGAGAGGTTTCACCTCCTTGTGAACACTACGGCGCGCTCGCGCTCTGGAAAAAATTGAACACGCGGTCGGTGATGCGCGTCGCGCTGTTCTCTGTCCATCCGCCGCCAACGCCGTAGGTGTGAATGCCAAAGCCGCAAGGATTGCACCTGTTGTTCCATCTTCCGTACAACGGCGCGCCGCTTTGCCCGGCGTACGTGTCCATCGGGTAGAACAAACGGCGGGGCTGCGCGTTGCTGATTTGTCCCTGCATTGTCCATTGTGTGTTGGCTTGTTCGTTTATCTTGTCGCCCGGGTATCCGCCGACGGCGGCGGCGCGTCCGGGGAAAAAGTTTTCTTTGTCCGTGTAGCGATAGCCAAAATAACCAACCGTGTTGCCGATGGGGGTGTCCAATTGAATCACCCCATAGTCCATGCCGGTTGCGCGTTTATTGATCCAGCGGTTGGGCACGCTCCAATACCTGGCGGCAAAGCTGCCGAATGGCGCATTGGCGCCGTTTCGTCCGGGATAGGCGGTAATGGATTCTGCCCAGCCGCCAAAGCTGCCGTAATACAGGCAGTGCCCCGCCGTCGCGATCATGTCGGGACCGATCATCCACCCGCTGCACTGCACGGAGGTGAAGCGAAAATTCACCTCCAACTCGACAATCGCGCTGTAGGGAAAGACTGTCGTGTCGGAAACCAGCACGCGTTCGTCTGCGCCGATAATCGAAGTCGGACTCGGTTCGTCATTCCCACCATCGGCATTGGGCTGCGGCGCAAAAAGTGTCAATGACTTGGCAGGCACAGTTTGGTTGCGCAGTTGATCCTTCGCAATGGTTACCGCGTGCGACGGCGCGAAGGTCAACGGAGAATCTCGGATTTCAAGCGTGCGTCCGTCATTGCGCACGATCTTGGCGCCGCGCAGGGGGCGCTGCGCATGCACGCGCGGCAGCGGTGCAGAAATCAAAAGCAGCGCGAGACTCGATACGAGAACGAAAACAAGACGATGTTGGAGGAAAGAAGAGCGTAGCAACGGAAAACCTTTCAAACCGCGCGGGCGTGAAGCTGAGGGTGTATTGCGGGTCGCGATGCGTATCGGATGAACGGCTCGTATTATACACCAAGATTGAAGATTTTATTCGCGCGGGCTTGCCAAACCCTGGTGATTACTCAAGTTGTAAAAGCGCAGTTGGACTGCGCGCTCCCCGACGGCAGTCCAACTGCCTGCAATCGGATGTGAGCATCGCCAGGCCAAACCCTATTGACGAGATGAATCAAAGCGATTATCATCACATCAGTTGCGGGCTACGCTTCCTCATGCGCCTGCAAACTCAATCCACATCAGAGCCGCACACAAAATCGCCGCGTCAAAAAGCACGGGGCGCGTCTGATCGTGCTCCGTGCGCAAGGGGGGGCAGTGCCTTGCGCCTGCCCAGCTAGTACGACAAGCGCATTTTGCGAGTGGCTTGGGGACAACGCAATGCCGCGTTTATTCTTTGCGACAGATGTTCACGGTTCCGAAATCTGCTGGAAAAAATTTCTCAACGCGGGAAAATTCTACAATGCCGACGTGCTCATTCTCGGCGGCGACATGACCGGCAAGGCGCTCGTTCCAATCCAGCAACAAGCCGACGGCAAATGGAAAGGTGTACTCTTGCAACAAGAATTCCTGTTAGAGAATGAAGAGCAGGTGCGCGACTTTGAAAAGCGCGTCGGGTCGCGCGGCTATTATCCCTTCCGCGCAACCGCGGACATGATGCAAGAATTTCGCGCCGACCCGCAAAAAGTGGACGCGTATTTCAATGCGCAAATGCTCAAGGTTGTCGCGCAGTGGATGGAACTCGCGGACCAGAAACTCGCGGGGTCAGGGCTGCAATGTTACGTGTGCCCCGGCAACGACGATGATTTTTCGGTGGACGATGTGGTGCGACAGGCGAAACACGTTACGCTCGCGGAAGGCAAGGTCGTCGAACTGGGCGATGGCTTTCAAATGATCAGCAGCGGGTGGTCGAACGTGACGCCGTGGAAAACGCACCGCGAAGCATCGGAGGAGGATTTGGCAAAACGCATCGCCGCGATGATTCCGCAAAACGCGAATATGCAGCGCATGGTTTTCAATTTACACTGCCCGCCGTACGGGTCCAATCTCGACGAAGCCGCGCAGCTCGACGAGAATCTCAATGTCAAAGATGCGGGGCGCTCGCTCACCCCGGTCGGCAGCAAGGCGGTGCGTGACGCGATTATGAAATACCAGCCGGTCTTGTCTTTGCACGGACACATTCACGAAGGCAAAGGCGCCGCGCGCTTGGGCAAAACGTTGGCAATCAACGCAGGCAGTTTGTACGAACAAGGCGTGCTGCAAGGCGCAATCGTCGAACTTGATCCGAAAAAAGGACTCAAGAGCTATCAGCTGACAACGGGCTAATCGCCGATAGCGAATAGCGAATTGCCATCTGCTATCGGCGATTAGCTATCTGCTATCTGCCATCTGCCAAAGGAGGCGACATGTCAATGCAAGGCGTACAACAAGCCATGGGCGGAGAGAATTTATTTCTGCGCAAGGCAACCGGTCTCGTGCGTTCGTGGTCCGTGTTCGACGCGTTCATTTACGCGTTCTTTTCCATCAACCTTGTTACGCTCGGTTTTTATATCATCAGCCAGATGTACTTTTTTGAAGGCGGCTTGATTCCCGCAATCATCATCAGCGGCATCATCATCCTCGCGGAATGCGTCGTTTATGCCGGTTTGATTGCCGTGATGCCGCGCGCGGGCGGCGATTATGTGTGGCAGTCGCGCATCCTCGGCGGCTTTGTCGGGTTCGTCCTCGCCGTCACGGGCTGGTGGTTCATTCTCTGGCTGTGGACGCCGCTGTATGCCGACATGCTGCGCCACATTTTCTTCGTCCCGCTCGTCGGCGTATTCGGGCAAGCCGAGCTGGTGAATTTCTTTGCGTGGGACCCGAACGGTTTCATGCTCGTCTGCATCATCACCGTCGTTTTTGCGTCCATCGTCATCGGGCTTGGGATGCGCACCTATTCGCAATTCCAAAAGTTCTGCTTTTGGGTCGGCAATGCGGGACTTGCCGTCGTGTGTGTCTTTTTGCTTTTCGGCAGCAATCAAGCGTTTCAAGCGGGGCTGAACGCGCAAGCCGTACGCTTTGGTTCCGCGGCCGGCGATGTGTATGCGGCAACCGCGGCGGCGGGCGAGGCAGCGGGGGGGGTGACGCCCTTGTGGGGCGGTTCACTGCTCGCCATCTTTTTGGTGATGCCGTATCTCGTCTTTTTCAATCTGTGGCCCAACTGGGGCGCGACCTTGTACGGTGAAGTCAAAGGCGCGGATGATTTCAAGCGCAACCTTTACGGCATGACATCGGCGTTGATCGTCACGACGGTGCTCGCGGTCATCTTTTACGTGCTCGTGGACAAGACAATTACGTGGGCGTGGCTTGCGAAGGCGAACGGCGCGTACTGGAGCTATCGTTGGGGACTGACGACCGACGCGCCGCCGCTCAATTTCTGGCCCTATCCCGCGCTGCTCGCGATGTTTCTCGTTGACCAACCCATCCTGCAATTTATCATCTTGCTCGCGATGAGCATGTGGTTCTTTGGCTGGGCGGCGACGGTGTTCCTTTCCTCCACGCGTGTAATTTTTGCTGCGGCGTTTGATCGCCTGCTGCCGGAAAAAATGGCAGAGGTGGACGCGCGCACGCGCACCCCGATCTATGCCATGCTCGCCATGGTCATTCCCGGCCTCATCGTGTCGGTGCTCTATGTGTACAATGTCTTTAGTTTCGCGACCTTTACGCTTTGTTCGACGCTGGTGATTGCGGTCACGTTCCTTGGCACGACGATAGCGGCAATCGTGTTGCCGTACACGAAAAAAGACTTGTACGAAGCCTCGCCGATCGCGAAATACAAAATCGCCGGCATCCCCATGATTTCCATCGCCGGCGTCATCTTTGCCGCGTTCTTGATTTTCCTGCTCGTGGAGTGGCTGCTCGATCCGAACGCGCTCTATGGCATCGGCTACAGCATCAACGAGAACGGCTACAAGAATCTCAACTCGTTGATCTTTATGGGCGTCATGTACGTGCTGGCGATTGCCATTTACGTCGGCTTCAAGATGTATCGCAAGCAGCAGGGTGTAGATATTGATAACGTGTACAAGGAAATTCCTGTAGAGTGACGGGGGACAGGTGACGGGTGACGGGGGCTTATTTCCCCGTCACCCGTCACTCGCCACTTTATCCATGCCCCTAGACAACATTCACGACGAAGCCCTGCGCGTGGTGCAAACGGCACAGCAGCAGGGCGTTACTTTGAGATTGCTCGGCGGGCTGGCGATTCGCTTGCATTCGCCCAGCGCCACTCATCGCTCGCTCGCGCGTCCGTATCCCGACATTGATTTTGCTACGCCGCACAAGCAGGCGAGCAAAATTGAAAAAGTGTTTGCCGAGCTGGGCTACGCGCCAAATAAAAATTTCAATTTGTTCAACGGCGACGTGCGCTTGTTGTTTTACGACGACGCGCATCGCCGACAGGTAGACATTTTCGTCGCACAGTTTAGGATGTGTCACAAAATTCCCATCACCGAGCGCATGAATCTAGAGCCGCTGACGATTCCGCTTGCCGAATTGCTGCTGACGAAATTGCAGATTTTTGAAATGAATGAAAAAGACATTCGTGACGTGTGCGCGCTCTTGCTCGATCATCCGCTCGGCGAAAACGATAACGAGATCATCAACGTCATTCGTCTCACGCAGTTGACGAGCGACGATTGGGGCTTGTGGAAAACGAGCATGTTGAGTATCAGCAAAGTGAAACGTTACGTGCAAACCACCGAGATGGAAGCGCATCAACATGACACACTCGCCGCGCGATTGGGTGGACTGGAAGCCGCGCTGCAAACTTCGCCCAAGAGCATGCGCTGGAAGATGCGCGACCGCGTGGGCGAAAAAGTAAAGTGGTATGAATTGCCGGAAGAGGTGCGGAGAGGGTGACGGGTGACGGGTGACAAGAAATGTCAAACGTCAAACGTCAAACTTTTAGACGAACGATGAGTATTTCAATTTCTCCCCATCCGATTGCGGGTGTCAATCTGGATGAACTCGTGGACGCGCTGCGGCGCGCTGATCCTGACATTCTCGAAATCGTGTTGTTTGGCTCGGCGGCGTATGCGCCGGATTTGGCGCGGGATGTTGACCTGATCGTAATGACGCGCCACAAGAAGGAGATGGATGCCTATTGGGACGCGGCGTGGAGCATCAACTCGCCAGTAGATGTTGACGTCATCGCGCGCGAGCCAGGCGATTTCTGGGGCAAGGATATTGCGCTGAGCGTATGTGCGGTCGGCATCAGTTTGTATGGAAATGGGCTTGCGCGAGAGGAGGCGCAAAAATACATGGGCATTCCAACAATTGATCGCGCTAGATTCATGCTGCATGTTGGCGACGAAATTCTCGACCTCGCCCACAATGAAAAGGATGAAGCGCACCGTGACGAAGCATACAAGACCGCGTTTGATCGGTTGTTTGATGGTGCGCGCTACGCGGTGATGGTCTATCTGGGAACGGATAGCAATCGGTGGGGACAGTTGCGGCGACAATTGCCCGCTCCCTACGAAGCGCGTTTTCACGAGATAATCAACATACTTCACATCCTGTATCATTATGACGGCAAGTATCCGAAAGACGATCCAGACAAAGAATTCTACAAATGGCGCGCCATTGTCAACCAATTCATTGACGACCTCGAACGCGAAACCCAAGCGCGGCAAGCCAAATCCGAAAATGAGGAGACCCAAGCAGAATAGTTATGCCACACGTTCGCAGTTTTCAAGTACCCACAGTGATGAAACACGGCATCGGCGCAATACAAACGCTCGCCGACGAAGCGCGCGCGTTGGGAATGCGCCGCCCGTTTATTGTCACCGATCCCGGCATTGTCAAAGCCGGTTTGCTGGAACGCGCGACGAATCCCTTGAAAGAAGCGGATATGGATTTTGTCGTGTTTGACCGCGTTGCGCCGAATCCGCCCATCGCGTTGGTGGACCAAGCCGCCGCGCTGTACAAATCCGAAAAATGCGACGGCGTCATCGGTTTCGGCGGCGGCAGTTCGATGGACACGGCGAAATCTGTCGGCGTCGTCGTCGAAAACGGCGGCTCGATTTTGAAATACGAATGGGCAGACCCGCAGCCGATTCAAAAACGCATTCCGCCGACGATTTGTGTGCCCACCACCGCAGGCACGGGCAGCGAAGTAACGCTCTGGGCAGTCATCACCGACCCGCAGCGCAAAATCAAATTCAACGTCGGCGGCACCGCGAAAATTGGCGCGTGGGTCGCCTTGATTGACCCCGAACTCACGCTGGCCTTGCCCGCGCATGTCACGGCAGGGACAGGCATGGACGCGCTCGCACACGCGATTGAATGTTACACGTGCGCGTACGCCCAGCCCTTTCCCGATTCCACCGCGCTGCTCGCGATGGA
The DNA here is from genome assembly GCA_016209205.1 of Chloroflexota bacterium. Taxonomy (GTDB): domain Bacteria; phylum Chloroflexota; class Anaerolineae; order UBA4142; family SHND01; genus SHND01. Next base: position 12,262 of record JACQWQ010000251.1, on the reverse strand, counting down.
ATATGTCGGCGAATATCTGCGCATCGCGTACGCCCAAGGACACAACGTCCAAGCGCGCTACAAGATGAGCATGGCGGCGATGTTGGGCGCGCTATCGTACGGCACGGAAAGTGCGGGCGCCGCGCACGCGATGAGTCAATCCGCAGGCGGCGTTCACGATGTGCCGCACGGCGCGTTAACCGCGCGCGTGCTCGCTCCGGTGATGGAATACAACTACATGGGCGAGCCGCAAAAATTCGCGCGCATCGCGCAGGCGTTAGGCAAAGATACGCGCGGCTTGAATGTTTATGCGGCAGCGGAACAGGCGGTCGAGGCGGTGTACGAACTCACCGAAGATTTGAATATCCCGACGCTGCAAGAATTGGGTTTTGACGAAAGTGAAACTCCAATGCTCGCGCAAATCGCGTTCGCCGATCCGCAAACCATCGGCAACCCGCGCGATCTAACGCAAAAAGCATACGAAGGAATTTATCGGCGGACGTTCGCGATGGGGAAATAGTGAGGCAAGTAATGGTCTTTGTTTATATTGACGAGAGCGGGACCGGAATCAACGACAATCAAACAAGGGTTTTTGTGCTTTCTGGAATTGTTGTGCGAGGTCAAGATTGGCATGACGTTGACGAGATGATTACAAATTTCAAGCAGCGCCTATTCCAGTGGGCTTTGCCTGAAGACTGGGAAATCAAAGGGCGCGAAATACGGCGCGGAAACGGGTTCTTTTCATCCTTCAATTGGGAGGAGCGGCTCGAGGTCATTCGGGAGGTTGCAGTCATCATCAATAAGATGCCTTGTCAACTCTATGCGGTTCGCGTGGATAAAGCATTCCTGACCAAAACGGTCACAGATGAAGATGAACTGTATCGAATGGCATTCTGGAGACTCCTTGATTTGATCAACGACCACTTGAACCAAGTCAACGTGCAAGGAATGATTTTTACGGATTCGCGCACCGATATGCATCGTGACATTAAAGACCGGCGCTTGATTGCCTCATACAGGGAATGGGCAAGGCAGCGCAAAGAAAGAGTTTGCTTTCTTGAACTGCCTTGGTTCGGATTCTCATCCTTTTATACGGGGCTGCAACTCGCTGATTTTGCCAGCTATATGATTTCGGTCATGGCAAATGACTATGCAGGCGATTCCAAGGGTGCAATGCGCGCTTCGGAGCTTGCTCTTGCGTTGGGCCCTTTGCAGACCAAAGCTCGAATTATTGAAATTCCTTGAGTGACTTGTAAAAAGAATTGACCCCACGGATTTCCGTGGGGTCGTATCCTGCGTGCCAACAGGCGCTTGGAATTTCAGCCAAGCCATAAGCCCCGTACAGTCCGGGGCACCTCATCGACAGCGCTACTATACCTCAAGTAGGGTGGGTTGTCAAGGCGGATACATAAGATGGAATGGCTCTTGATGAAGGGAGAGACCTTCGAGGTTTTTACCGCGAACGTTCAACTCTACGCGCATTGTTCAAAACCTCGAAGGTCTTGTGCACGGGACGAAAATGGAACTAGGTAATGATCACAAATACTGCTCCCAAATACGAATACATGCCCAGCGAAGGCATCGAAAAAATTCACGAAACGACCATGCGCGTTTTAGAAGAATTCGGCATTGCGTTCAGTCACGATGAAGCGGTGGACGCGCTCGAACGCGCGGGCTGTGAGGTGGACCGCGACGCGCTGCCTGCGCCGCTCGTGAAATTTCCGCGCGAACTGGTGATGGAACAAATCGCTCAAGCGCCGCGCGAGTTTACGCTCCACGCGCGCAATCCGCAAAACAATGTCATCATCGGCGGCAATCACATGGTCCTCGCGCCGGTGTACGGTCCGCCGAACGTACAAGACTTGGACAAGGGACGCCGCGAAGCGACGATGGAAGATTATCGCAATTTTGTAAAACTCGCGCAGGTGGTGCCCGACCTGCACAACGCCGGCGGTACGGTGGTCGAACCGAACGACGAACCCCAAGAGACGCGCCATCTCGACATGATGCACGCATTGCTCACACTCTCGGACAAACCGTTTATGGGCAACGTGGTGTCTGCCGAAAACGCGAACGATTGTATCGAATTGGCAGCCATCGTCTTTGGCGGGCGCGACGTGTTGGCAAAACAGCCGGTGATGCTTTCGCTCATCAATGTCAACAGCCCGCGTTTGTACGACACGCGCATGTTGGACGCGCTGATGACGTATGTACGCGCGCGCCAGCCCGTGCTCGTTACGCCCTTTATTCTCGCGGGCGCGATGTCGCCGGTCGCGGTGGGCGGAACACTGGTGCAGCAAAACGCGGAAGCGTTGGCGGGGATCACCTTGACGCAGTTGGTGAATCCCGGAACGCCCGTGGTGTATGGCTCGTTCCTGTCCAACAGCGACATGCAGTCGGGCAGTCCCGCGTTCGGCACGCCGGAATCGGCAGCCGCGTTGCTCGTGAGCGCGCAGCTGGCGCGCAAATACAATCTACCGTTTCGCGGCGGCGGCGGTTTAACCTCCAGTAAAGTGCCGGACGGGCAAGCGATGTGGGAAGCGATGATGACGTTATTCCCCACGTTTCTCGCAGGCACGAATTTTGTGTTGCACGCGGCGGGCTGGCTCGAAAGCGGACTCGTCTCGTCGTACGAAAAATTTGTGATGGATGTCGAACTGTTGAAAATGATGCAGGTCTTTCTCGGCGGCATCGCGTTGGACGACGAAGGACTGGCGCTCGACGCGTTCGAGGAAATCGGACCCGGCGGTTACTTTTTCGGCGCGGCGCATACGATGCGGCATTTTCGCGACGCATTCTATCGCCCGCTTGTCGCCGACGTGCAAAACTATATTCGCTGGGAACAGAAAGGCGCAGAGACCGCAGACGTGCGCGCGAATCGCGTTTGGAAAAAATGGTTGAATGAGTATGCCAGACCGGCGATGGATTCCGCGATCCAGGAAGCGTTAATCGAGTTTATGGCGCGCCGGAAACAAGAAATCGTCTAACCCCACCATCAAATAAAAATGGAGGATGCACATCTGTGAGGTGCATCCTCCCAATCACACGAAATATGGCTGACCTCGTAACCCTTGCCGAACAATTCGTTCAGGAACTGTGGCAGCGCGGCAATGTGCGCTATGCCGAAACCGTTTGCGCGGAGAACTATACGGATTTCACTTTTCCGGACAATGCGGAAGATGATTGTATGCAGCTGCAAGATACGGTGCTGGGATTGCGCGCGGCATTTCCGGACTTGAAACTCGAGGTGCTCGATTCGTTTCAAGACGAGGACTATGTCATTCTCCGCACGTTTTTTGTCGGCACACAGCGCGGGGAATATGACGGTTTCGCGCCGCTGAATCAGGTGATGGAATGGGAAAGCATTGACATTTTGCACTTTCAAGATGATCTCTTGCTCGAACGATGGGCGCAATCGGATTTGCTCGCGCAGCTGCAAGCGCCGGAACAAGCGGAAGAAGCAGCGGAAGCGGAAGCAGATGCACCCGTGAAGGGCGATGATTTCACGGAATTGCAGCTCGCGCACGAACATGCCGAATTGATCGGGCAGTTCGCGGATATTCCAAAAATGCTGCGTCAAGCGGTGCGCACGCGCGGAGTGCAAGCGGGCGCGCAGGGAGAATGGTCTACCAGCGCCACAGTGGGACATTTGTGGCGCTGCGAAGTGGATGTCTGGCAGCACCGCCTCCGCGAAATGGCGGATGTAGAAAATCCGGTTTGGGAATATTGGGACCCCAACCAGTATGATTGGGAAACCGAATTTGGCGCGACCGATGTGGTTGCGCTGCTCGACGCGTTTGAAATGCGGCGACAACAAACGTGCAATTTTCTGCGCGCCTTGTCGGACGAAGGATGGGCGCGGCGCGGCGAACATCGCGTGTACGGTGTACTCGACGTCGCGGGCTTGGTACGCAAAGCATTGGAGCACGACCGGGAACACCTCGCCGCAGTGAGCGGCGCGGAATTGTAAAGAGGGCTATTCGCTCGACGATTTTCTCGTTTGCATGTACTATGGTCACAAACGCGAACCCGCCGCGCGGTTCAAGGCGTTCGGAGACCGCTCGAACGTAAAGTAACCAACCCTCTGCCGAGTGAGAACGAACCGGATGGAGAACATAACTGTCATCAAATATCAAATCACTGCGTATGCCGCCGATTTTGTATGTCGCGGCGCCATCGCTGTGCCATCGTTCCGGCGCTTGTCGGATTTCATCAATGACGCTTCTTCGCCGTTTTTGATGGTGGATGACGCGACGAGCGCCCGTTGGGACGGCGCCCTCTTTACGATAACCGCACAACATACCGGCGTCATCTTGAACAAGCCAAATCTTGTCGCGGTGATGCCCGCGCGCGATGCCCCCGCGCCGCGCCCGTCCCCCACCGAAGTGGTGCCGAAAATGCCGGTGCCCGTCAAACTCTTGGCGTCGCCGCTGCTGATCGAGGGGCACTGGAATCTCGCGCGCGGTGTAGCTTGGGATCGCGCCATGAGCGTCCTCCGCGATGAATTTCTGATCATCACCAATGCCAACCTGTATTATCTCAGAACGAACGCGCGCGTCGAGGAAAACTTGCCAGTCATTTTCGTCAAGCGGTCGTGCATTGGTTTGTTTCAAATGAGCCCAAGCCCGAAAGGATAGGCAATCCCAAAGGAGTTGTTACTATGACAGACGGAGCGACCATTGCCGATTACGTGCGCACGAACAGCTATGCGCGTGTGCCCAGCGCCGAACGCCAAGATGAAGGTTGGACGGCGTATAAAAAAGGATACGAACTGCGCATCGTCGTCAAGACGCAGGACGATTTGAAACAGCTGCGGCGGCTTTTGCTCGACGCGGGGATTCAGCCCGGCAAAGCGTTTCGCAAAGCCAAACAGTGGGTCGTGCCCGTGTACGGCAAAGCAGCCGTGACTGAATTGCTGAAATACAAACCGAAAGCGCGACCCAAGTAATACCTGTCCACCGAAATCTTTGCACAAAATTTTTCCACCGCGAATCGGCGCGAATAAGAAAAAAGACATGCTTTCTCTTTTGGATTTCACACCCGCGCTAATTGTTTTTGATAAAGACGGTACCCTGATTGATTTCAATTTCATGTGGGCGAGTTGGATCGCCGAGCTCGCGCAGCGCCTCGAACACGCCACACATCATCCGCTCACCGAGTTGCTGCGTCAGCAACCTCCGTTGACAGAGTTGCTGTATCACACGCTGGGCTACGATGCCGCGAACGCGCGTGTCTTGGCGGGCGCGCCGCTGGCGGTGTGTTCCATGAAAACACTGCGCGACATGACGACGGACATTGTGTGGCGTTCCGGTTTTTCACGCGCCGATGCCGAACGCATCACCGCCCAAGTTTGGTTCGTGCCTGACCCCGTCGCGTTGGCGCACCCGGTTGCCGACCTCGCGCAGATTTTTTCAACGCTGCACGCGCGCGGCATTCGTCTCGGGGTCGCAACGAGTGATGACCGCGCGCCGACGCAAGCAACGCTCGACGCGTTAGGCATCGCACCGTACGTGGATGCCCTCGTCTGCGCGGACGACGGTTTGCCGAACAAGCCCGCGCCCGACATGCTTTTGCACCTATGCCGCACGCTCGACGTTTCGCCATCGCAAATGGTGATGGTGGGCGACGCGGTTGCGGATTTGGAAATGGGACGCAACGCGCAGGTGGCGCGGGTGATGGGGGTGATGACGGGCTTGACGGACGCGCGGGAGCTCGCGCCCCACGCGGATTTGATCCTGCATTCGGTTGCTGATTTGATTTAGCATTCAAAACCTGTGAGGTCTGGAAGACCTCACAGGTTTTGAAAGAATTATTCGCATTGCGTTCAAGTATGGTAAAATATCGCACAGCTTTGCCGCACCAATGGCGCACTGTCGCTTAGCCATTGGTGTTTTGCTATCAATAGCTGCCCGTGGTCGTCACGGCAGGACTGCAAATTCTATTCAATTTTCGCGGAGAATGTGAAATGACGGCGGATGAAATTCTAGTGCAAATGTACGACAATACGGTTCTGGGCCAAGTGCCCGATGTGACTGCGCTGACGAAACAAGGTCTAGAAATGGGGATTGACCCGCTCGCCATGCTGTATGGCGACGAGAACAAAGCGCAAGGCGGACGCGGCTTGCTGCCCGCGCTGCAAGAAGTCGGGCGGCGTTTCGAGCTGGGCGATTTCTTTGTGCCCGAAATGCTCATGTCTGCCAAGGCGATGCAAGGCGCGTTGACGCTGCTGCGTCCGCTGCTCGCCGCGCGCGGCGAAAAAACCGTCGGCAAAGTGGTCATGGGCACGGTCAAAGGCGATGTGCACGACATTGGCAAAAATTTGTGCAACATCATGATGGAAGGCGCGGGCTTTCAAGTGATTGACCTCGGCGTGAATGTGTCGCCCGAAAAATTTGTCAAGACCGTGCAGGAGCAGCAGCCCGATGTGGTCGGTTTCAGCGCGTTCCTCACCACGACGATGCCGATGATCAAAGTCAATATCGAAGCATTGAAAAAAGCGGGACTGCGCGATCAAGTCAAAGTCATGGCTGGCGGCGCGCCCGTCACCGCGCATTACGCGGAAATTTCCGGCACTGACGGCTACGCGCCCGATGCGAGCGCCACCGCGCGTTTGGCAAAACAATTCGTCGGCGACAGCGGCAAAGCGCCGAGCGGCGCGTTGGGAGATGCCATCAACGCCGTCGAAAAAATGATGAGCGTCGTCGAACCGTCTTGAGGTATACAGTGACGGGTGACGGGTGACGGGGAGAAAAACCACGTCACCCGTCACCTTTCCCTTTCCCTTGCAAACCATTCTCGAATCCAAAACCAAAACCGTCATCATCGGACATGATGCGCCCTTCGTGATGATTGGCGAAAAAATCAATCCGAGCGGACGCAAAAAACTTGGCGCGGAAATGGCGGAAGGCAATTTCGAGCGCGTCAAGAACGATGCGCGGGCGCAGGTCGCGGCGGGCGCACACATGCTTGACGTGAACGCGGGCTATCCGATGGGCGACGAACCCGCGATGCTCGTACAGGCGGTCCAGATTGTGCAATCGCTCGTGGACGTGCCGCTGTGCATTGACTCGTCGGTGTACGAAGCATTGCAAGCCGCGCTCGCGGTGTATCAAGGCAAACCGCTCGTCAATTCCGTCACGAGCGAAGATGAGCGTCTCGAAATGATTTTGCCGCTCATCAAGAAATACAACGCGGCAGTTATCGGCATGGCGAACGACGAAACGGGCATTTCGATGGACCCCGAAATTCGTCTCTCGATTGCGGTGAAAATTGTCCAGCGCGCCGCCGATTACGGCATCCCGCCGGAAAACGTCGTGATTGATCCGCTCGCGTTGACCGTCGCCGCCGACCCGACCGCGATCCAAGTGACGCTTGAAACGATTCGTCTGATTCGCCAAGAGTTGGGCGTCAACATGATGTGCGGCGCGGGCAACACGTCATTCGGTCTGCCGAACCGCGCGCCGCTCACCGCGTCGTACCTGAGCATGGCAATGTACGCCGGTTTGACGAGCGCCATCACCGATGCCATGAATGAAACGATTCGCGCGGCGGTCATGGCAAGCGATGTGATGCTTGGACACGACGCGTATGCGGTGAATTGGATCGCGGATTTTCGCGCGAAACAAAAGGCCGCCGCGACTACCTAGCTCGGCCAAGACGAAGCCAAACAGGAAACCGCGAATCTACGCTAATCTACGCGAATGAGATTCCGGCGATGTGCGATGTAGGCGCTGGGAGTACATCGCCCAGCGCCTACATCGCAATTCCATTCGGAATGACATGATTCGCGATGGGAAAATCTTTTACCACCAAATGTCAACACGTCGCAAACCCCCTACGCGTAAATCCAAACGCGATAATTCGTTAAAGGAACTTGTCGGCGCGCAAGTGTATGCCGTTTGGCTCGACATGCTGAAACGACTTGTGCCTGACGGGCGCACGCACCGCCTCGCGCCGCTCGCTGCGGGGATGCTTCAGTACGCGGCGTACATCGCAAATGAGAAACAAGACGAATTGGAGGACAACGCTGCCGCGCAAATCTTGCGCAGCGCCGACGAAGACGGTTATTCCGACGAGACACTAAACGCGTTGGCGGGACTCGTCGAGCAATTGTTTGACGATGCAGGCGTCGGGTATGCGCGCCGGAGCAGCAGGGGCGAGGATTACAGCATCGCCGAAGAAGCGGCGAACGAATATATCGCTTGGTACGACATGCCGTGGGAATGACGTGAGCCAGTAGCGTTAATATACAAATAGACAGGGAAACAGGTATCATCGTTACTTGTTTCCCTGTTTTCGTATCTCCCTGTATACTCTGCGCCGTGAAATACGAGATTCGTTTTCTGCCGAGTGAAACTATAACGAACGCGCCCGAAGGCACGACGATTTTTAACGCCGCGAATTGGATGGGGCTGGCGATTGATTCGACGTGCGGCGGGCGCGGCACGTGCGGCAAATGCAAGGTGCGCGTCGTACACGGCAGCGCGCCCATTCGTGAAGCCGATAGGAAATTTCTCTCTGATGCGGAATTGAACGACGGTTGGCGTTTGTCGTGTCGCGCGGTTTTGCATTCGGACTGTATGGTGGATGTGCCGCGCCTCATGGGCAATCCCAAAGCCGCGCTGCTCGGTTACGGACATCACGTCATTCTCAATCCCAACGTCGCGAAAATTTTTCTCCAACTCGCCGAACCGAATTTGGAGGATCAGGTATCGGACTTGACGCGCGTACATGCGGCGTTGGAAAAAGAAGGATATGACGTTCACAGCAGTCTTGCGTTGTGGCGCACGCTGCCCAAACTCTTGCGCGCCAGTGATTTTCAAGTGACGGCGGTGGTGGTCGGCGCTGAATTGATTGCGCTCGAACCCGGCGACACGCGCGATAAAAATTACGGCTTGGCGGTGGACATTGGCACGACGACGGTCGTCGCCGCGATTGTCAATCTGAACACGGGCGCGGTCGAAGCCGTCAAATCGGAATTGAACCGGCAGGCAGCGTTCGGCGCGGACGTGATTTCGCGCGTGTCGCACACGATGATGGAAAAAAACGGTCTCGCCGAACTGCAAACGCGCATCCTCGAAACGCTCGACGATTTGCTCGACCAACTCACCACGCAGTCGGACAATGCGCGCGAAAACATTTACGAAAGCGTCATTGTCGGCAACGCGACGATGCTGCACCTTTTGATGGGCATTGATCCCGAACCGATTTCCGTCGCGCCGTTCATTCCGGCGATTACGCAGGCGGTTACATTTCGCGCGGTAGACCTCACCCCCCAGCCCCCTCTCCTACAAGGAGAGGGGGAGTCCAATCCTCTCCCCCCTCGACCAAGAGGAGAGGGGGAGTCCAATCCTCTCCCCCCTCGACCAAGAGGAGAGGGGGAGTCCAATCCTCTACCCCCTCGACCAAGAGGAGAGGGGCCGGGGGTGAGGTTGCATCCCGAAGCGCGCATTTCGACGCTGCCGCATTTGGGCGCGTACGTCGGGGCGGATATTGTCGCGGGTATTTTGGCGACAGACCTCACGCGCAACAAAGACGGCAGATTGCGTTTGTTAATTGACGTGGGGACGAACGGTGAAATTGTTTTGGGTTCGGTGAACGGGACGCTCGCCACCGCCGCGCCCGCGGGCCCCGCATTCGAAGGCGCGCAGATCAAACACGGGATGCGCGCGAGCGACGGCGCGATCGAGGGGATTCAAATCACACCCACAGGCGATATACATTTACAAATCATCGGCGGCAATCAGCTCAAGCCGCTCGGCATTGCGGGTTCGGGCTTGGTGGACGCGGTTGCGGAAATGTATCGCGCGGGGCTTGTGGACGCGTCGGGGCGCTTGCTGCGTCCCGAAGATGCGCGGGGAAGAATTGCAGACGCGTTGGTGGAGCGTTTGGCGACGATTGACGGCGTGCGCGCGTTTCGTTTGAGCGATGGGGAATCAAACATTGTGTTGACGCAGCAAGACATTCGCGCGCTGCAATTCGCCAAAGGTTCGATTGCCGCAGGCGTCGCGGTGTTGATGCAGCAGATGGGCGTGACCGCGAACGATTTGCACGAGGTATTGCTGGCGGGTTCGTTTGGCAGTTACATCAATCCCGCGAGCGCGCGGACGATTGGCTTGGTGCCGTGGGTGCCGGTGGAAAGAATTATTGCCGTGGGCAACAGCGCGGGCGAGGGCGCAAAGATCGCGCTCTTGAGCTTTCGCGAGCGCGAAGCCGCGAACCGCATTCCTGAATTTATCGAATACGTCGAATTGTCGGGGCGCGCCGAGTTCAATGAAATTTTCACGAACGCGCTGGCGTTCCCCGAGTTAAAGGATGATTCCGCAAAGGACGCGGATAGCAGAAGTTGGACGATGTTGGTCAATGAGTTGGACTCATTGACCCATGGGGGCGGAGTTTAACTCCGCAACATTCAGGGGCAGCGGCGCAACTGCTGTCCCAACAAGTATCCTTGCAATGAGAACTGATCTGGTCGCACGCGCAAAACGTCTCGGTACGCCGTTGATTGACGGCGAGCGCGTCACTTTTGTCTGGCGCGGCAAACGCGCGCCGCAGCTCATGGGTGATTTCAACGCGTGGGCGGGAGAGAATCCGTCACCATTCAAACCGCTGAACTTGATTCAGCAAGAACCCGGCGTGTGGACGCTGACGCTGGAATTTCCGCGCAATGCGTACATTGAATATTCCCTGCTCGCATCCAAGGGGCGCACGCTCGATCCGTTGAACGCGCGTACGACGCCGAACGGCGTCGGCGGCGTCAACAATTTTTTCTACATGCCCGACGCCGCGCCAACCCCGTGGACGGAACGACAACGCGGCGTGCTGCGCGGGCGCGTGACGACGCACACGCTCGATGTGCCCGGAATGGTCCTCGGCAACGCGCGCAAAATTCATCTTTATCAGCCGCCGACCGCGCAAGCCGTTGCATTAGTGGTTGCGTTGGACGGGCAAGATTATTTGCGCCGCGCGCAGTTGCCGACGCTGTTGGACAATCTCATCGCACAAAACAAGATTCGTCCGGTCGCCGTTGCGATGGTTGAAAGCTCTGCATTGGCAAAAGGTTCCGCGCGCATGGCGGAATATGCGCTGAACGAATTGACGCTGCTGTTTGTGCTCAAGCACGTTTTGCCGTTGGCGCAAAAAAAGTTACGGCTGGTGAATTGGAAACAGGCGCCGGGCGCGTATGCGGTGATGGGCGCATCCATGGGCGGACTGATGTCGTTGTTTGTCGCATTGCGCACGCCGCAAGTGTTTGGCGCCGTCATCAGTCACGCGGGCGCGTTCGAGCTGTGGAATTCGCGCCCGTTTGTCTTTGATCTCGCCGCGCTCGCGCCGACTAAAACAACGCGCGTGTGGCTCGACGTGGGGCGTCTCGATTGGTTGCTTGGCGCGAATCGCCGCATGAAAAAATGGCTGCGCGAGCAAAAATACGACGTGCAATATCGCGAGTATTACGCGTATCACAATTGGCCCGCCTGGCGTGATGTGCTGCCCGACGCGTTGCTGTGGGCATTTCCGGCTGTTTGAGTTCCCCTGGTCATTACCCACATTTTGTCATAGCGCAGTTGGACTGCGCGTCGCCCTACGGCAGTTCAACTGCCTTTTGACACTTGGGGGGGATCACCAGAGTTGCCCCCTTGACATTCGACGCGCAATGATGCTAGACTATCGCCACTCTGACATCCAAACTCTGCCACGCGGTTTGAGAGTTTGCCTCTATCTGTCGGAAACAATTTGGCGCTGGCGTTTCTCCCCTTGACAGCGCGCGCTGAGCAGAGACAGATTTACACCTGTTTGTGTTCCCCTTTTTTTCACAGCACAGGCAAAGGGGTGGGTCTGTGCCAATTTCAGATTAACGGGCTTTGCGTTGGCTTTACGTTTTCGAGTTGCGCTCAAGTTCGCTTAACGTCATGTCTTTATGGTAGAGCGGTTTGGATGACGCTCGCCGAATCCGCTTCAAGGAGGTGACCCGGCTCAGAGTCTTTGTTTTTTTCATTTCACCAATCCCAATGTGCGAATCTCTCAGGAGGAGAAGAATGAAAGCTCTTGCACGTATTCTGCCCATCGCGGCTGTCGTTTTGCTGGCGCTCGTCATCATGGCCTGTGGGACCCCACCCCAACCAACTGCCGCACCGCCAACTGCCGCACCCGCCGTGAGCGCGGCAGACAAGTTGTTCGCGGAAGCGAAAAAAGAAGGCATGCTCAGCACCATCGCCTTGCCGCACGACTGGTGCGGATATGGCGCGGTGATTGACGGCTTCAAAGCCAAATACCCCGGCATTGC
>JACQWQ010000250.1 GCA_016209205.1 Chloroflexota bacterium | reverse complement strand
AACCTTGTGGCATCGCTTTGGCACGCCGCCTGGGGGCAAAGACCCACAAACGCAAAAGGATTATCTCTCTGGCACGGAAGAAGAATTTCGCGTCGCGTACCGCTTGTGGAAACAGTACGGCAGGCCGCGCATCGTGATGTATCGTTGCACGCGCGCGATTTCGCTCGACGCCGATTTGATGCAGGCGCAGCGCGTCAAGGATTTCTTCAAGGAGATTCAAGATCCGCAGGGCGAGTTTCGCGTTTTGACGCAATCGTTCGACGCGCCCGAATCGTTTGAAAAATTATTGTTCGACAATCTGCAAAAACTTTTGTTAGAGTACGGCGAACTGGAAAGCAAACAAATACCCATGCCACAAATTCTGGAGGATGGGATATTCCGCTTTGCCGACCTTGTGTTGAATACTAAAACGCGTGAAGTTACCCGTGGTGGACGACGGGTTGACTTGACCGCCAAGGAATTTGATCTGCTACGTTACTTTATGCTGCATCCGCGTGAAGTGCTCAACCGCGAGCAGATTTTTGGCGGCCCCTGGAACAAGGATTTTAGAGGCGAGTCAAATATCATCGAAGTATATGTGCGCTATCTGCGCACCAAGCTCGAATCCAATGGCGAGCCACGTTTGATCCAAACGGTGCGCGGGGTAGGGTATGTGTTGCGCGAAGAGTGAAAGATGGCCGAGGCAAGACAACGCTCATAGTCGAAGCCGCGCATCGCGCGCAGGACGCGGGCGCGTTCGACGCATTTGTGTTTATCACCGCCAAGCAAAACATTCTCGCGCCGAGCGGCATCCGCGAACAAACGCCCGCTGCGCGCACGCTCGACGATTTCTTGAACGAGACCGCGCGCGTGCTGGGACAACCTGGGATCGCCAAACTGACGAGTGACGAAAAGCGACGTGCTTTGCTCGACACGATACGCGCGACGCGCGTGCTCCTCATCTACGACAATCTCGAAACGCTGTCGAAAGAAGAGCAGGAGGCGATGGCGGATTTTCTGCGCGAACTGCCGCAAGGGTGCAAGGCAATCATCACGAGCCGACGGCGCGGCGGCGAGGGTGCGGTGTGGCTGCGTGTGGAAAAATTGGATTGGGACGCGGCGCGCGGCATCATCGAAAATGAAATGGCGCGCGATGCGGGATTGGCAACAAAACTGCGCCGCGTCGAATCACGCTGGCAGGAATTGTACGACGAGACAAACGGCTTGCGCTGACGTTCGACAGCGTGTTGGAAATGTTGCGCGGAGATCGCGACGCCGATTTGCAGAAATTTATCTTCCAAGAAGCGCGCAAAGAGTTGACCACGAACGCCAAGACCGCGCTCGGCGCGCTCTCGTTCTTTGTCCCCTCCGCGACGTTCGAGGCGTGGATGCAAGTTGCCGAACTATCGCGCAACGCGCTGGAAACGACGATTGACCGCTTGAGTGCGCTGTCGCTGGTGGACGTGCTGGCAGGCGAAGAACGCTATGCTCTGCATCCACTTACGCGCGCCTTTGCCCGCGACGAACTGCTTGCCGATGCGAACGTCGCACGCGATACGGGAATGCGGTTTGCAAAGTATTGGGTGGATTATGCCAAGCGATATGGTGGTGAAGAAAAAGAAAGTTACAAGACGTATGACCGACTCGAAGCCGAGTGGATGAATCTCGGCGCGGCGGCGAATTGGCTGTGGGAGACCGCGAGCGTGCAAGGCGAATCAGTTAGAGACAAGGATGCCGCGCGGATGTTGAACGACTTAGTGAGCGCATCGGGTCAGTTCTTGTGGTTTGGTGGACGCTGGGATGAAGTGATCGATTTCAACGGAAGAGCGTACGAGGTAGCACTTGCCATTCAGGATTGGAGTGGCGCAGGGTGGCATGCACGCGATGTGTTTTGGATAAATTATAACCGCTCCCAAACTAATGATGCCAAACTGTGGGCAGACCGTTGTACCGCAGTGTGGACACGTGGTGGAGATTCATATGAGCAAGCCGTCTCCTTCGAGATACAAGGCGCAATTGCAAGGCAAAGTGATGAAGACGAAAAGGCAATTAAGTTCTATAATGACGCGCTTGCCATTTATAAAGATTTAGGGTGGGAGAAGGATGTCGCGAATGTGTCCATCAGATTAGGTAATCTCGCTCTTAAACGTGAGGATTACGATGCAGCAGAACGATATCAAGGCGAAGCCTTGGAAGTAGCGCAAAGAACTGGTGATAAGGAGAGTCAGGCAATTTGCGCTGGAAACTTGGGCCTTGTATCGCGTCGCCGTATGCAATGGGAAGTCGCGCGCAAATGGTATGAAAAGGCACTTGCACTAATGCAAGAAGTTGGACGCCAAGATGAGATTGCGCGCATGAAATATGGTCTCTCGCACGTGCACGAAGCAGAAGGGCGCGCGGACTTGGCACTGCCGCTCGCGCAAGAGGCACTGAAGATTTACGAGCGGTTGCAGCACAGGGATTTGGCGGAGGTGCGGGAGTTGGTGGAGCGGCTCGGACCCCCACCCTAACCCTCCCCCGTTTTCAAAAAGCGAAAACAGGAGAGGGAACGCAGACTCCCTTCCCCTGTTCGTGCACTTCGAACGGGGGAAGGGCTGGGGATGGGGGCAAACCCCGCGCGGAGATACACAGATGCCACAAGAAAAACATCACTGGCGCGCTTCACGCAAAATGCAACTCCGCGCGCGCGAACTGCGCCGCGCAATGACGCCTGCGGAAAAGAAATTGTGGACACATTTGCGCTTTGAACAACTGGACGGCGCGCATTTTCGCAGACAACACGCGGTTGGTCCGTACATTGTGGATTTTTTCTGCGCCAAAGCAAAATTGGTCGTCGAAGTGGATGGCGACATCCATGCCGAGCCGGAGCAAGCCAAATACGATGCAGAACGGACACAATGGCTGAATGAACAAAAAGAATATCGCGTCATTCGCTTTTGGAATAACGAGGTCTTGAATTCCATCGAAGGTGTTTTGGATGCAATCCATCAGGCATTGATGCGAGAGCAATGAGAAGCAGTCGAGAAATGCGGCGCGCTTGCGTCGTTTTTGGTTTCACCCCTAAATGTCCTTAGATACCCCTTGACAACCTTCCCCGCTTCTGGTATAGTATCGTCGCTCGCCACGCGAGCAGGAGTTTTTGCTGTGTTTGCCAAAAGCCCAATCGAACCGAATGCCATTTATTCGCGCGAGGAAACGGCGCAGCTATTAAGCATCAGTCTTTCGACGCTCAAGCAGTTGATCCGTACAGGGCAGCTCAAAGTCAGCCAACCTGTCGGACTGCGCCGTATGTTCATTCGCGGCGCCAGTATTTTGGAGATGCTTCAAGCGTCGGAACGCGCGCCGGTTCAACTGGCGGCGGCGGATACACGTCACTGGGAAAGAGCTGCTCGTTCCAATGGTCATTCGATAAATTCACAAGGAAATTCTGTACGCGCCAAACAGACATCGCCGCGCCGCCGCGTTTTGGGTCCAAGTCCCAGAACCGTGCGCGCATCCGGAGGTGCGAACCGCTGAGCGAATCGCCGCGTTCGCGTTTCGTCATCTGTTTGGAGCGGGAAACCGATGTTCGGTTTCGCGCTTTTTTTGTTTTCAGGAACCAAGATCGCGAGATGCGGCTGACAAGCACACCCCTTGCCGCTTGTTACCCGTCACTCGCCGCCTTCAAAGGAGGTGAACGCCGATGGCACGCGTGTACCGCTTTTATCGTCTGGATGATTTTTCGGACAAGGGGCTTGCGCGCTTGTTCGCCGCGTTCGACCTCTTGCACGATTATGCCAGCGACGGGCACTTGATCGAAGCCACCGATCAGCGCCCCGGAGAAATCGTCGGGTGGCTGGAAGATATTTTGTTTACGATCGAGGAAACCATCCGCGAAATTGACGCGCACGAGACGCGTGGCGCGGCTTGGTTGAATCCAATCATCACCACCGAAATCCAAGCCAAGGAGGAAATGGAATCATGAAACTTGCCGAAGCACTCATCGAACGCAAAGCGCTCCAAGAAAAAATCACGCGTTTGCGCGAACGCCTGGTCGAGAACGCCAAGGTCCAAGAAGGCGACGCGCCGCAAGAAGACCCCCGCGCGCTATTGACGGAGGTAGACGCGGCGCTGCGTGATTTGCAAACGCTGACCACGCGCATCAACGCGACCAATATTCGCACACCGCTCGCGACAGGCGAAACGCGCAATGTCATGGACGCGATTGCCGAACGCGATATGCTGATGCTCAAACGCACGATTCTCGCGCAGCTCGTCCAAGCAACGTCCATCACCCAACCGCGCGGCTTTGGCGTGACGCGCAACGAAGTGAAATTCCGCCCGACGGTGGATGTCGCCGCGCTGCACCAAGAAATTGACGCGTTGGCGAAACAATATCGCGAGTTGGACACGCAAATTCAAGCGTGCAACTTTGTGACGGACGTGGTCGAATAAATCTCCCCTCGCCTATTGGGAGAGGGGCGGGGGGTGAGGTCTGAGCAGTTTACTTGTGGACGGCTCAAACTCCACAAGGTGTAGTCGAAACGAAACAATGTCGGGAGCATCGCCGCGCACGGGCGTAAAAACGTGCCGGGGCGTTTGTCATTTGCAGAAATGCAAGTGATAAACAAGACGTAACATTTGCGGCTGAGAACCGCTCCAATGGGGGCGACCCCACAGATGAAGGTCGTTGCGCACGGCTTAGAAATGTACGGCGTATCGGGTATATTTAGAACCTGTGCTAGACAACGTGACGTTTCGATGAGGGTGGGAACGGGGAAA
Source organism: Chloroflexota bacterium (assembly GCA_016209205.1). Lineage (GTDB taxonomy): Bacteria > Chloroflexota > Anaerolineae > UBA4142 > SHND01 > SHND01. The sequence goes on along the minus strand of JACQWQ010000250.1, from coordinate 5,168 downwards.
ACAAGACCGCGCAATCGTTGGCTCAGCGCGGTCTTGTCTTGTACAGGACGAGCAGCAAGTGCAGGGCGAGCATAAAGCATCGCCCCTACGAGCCGATTTCTTTTTCGTACCGCACAAAATGATCTCGTACGTGCATCCCGGCGCGTTCGTACAATCGTGTCGCGCCAGTCAAACTCTCAGCGTCCACGCCCAGACCAACGCGATGAATGCCGCGCGCGAAACATTCCCCAAACACGCGGTGCAGCATGGCAAGTCCCAAGCCATTTTTCCGCCACGGACGCCGCACGCTCAGATTGCGAATCCAGCCGCCGCTTTCAAAGTGAAACGCCATTGCTGCTGCAACCACCTCGTCGCCTTGCGTCACAACGGTGGATAGTTCGGGCGACCAATCGGCGTGATCCACAAAGCCGCCGAGCCACGACTCGAAAGGCGCATCCTGCGTGTGCCCGCGCATGTCGCGGAATGCTTCTTGAATGCACGCCCACACCGCGCGTTCATCTTGTCCGCGCACAAAAGAACGCAGCACAATGCCAGCGGGGACGACCGGCGCGGGCGGCGGTTCATTCATCATAATTTCCATCACCCAATCGTGGCGCGTCGTGTAAAAACCACGCGCTTGAAAACACTGCGTCCAACGCGCATGATTCACATTCACAACCCACTGCACGCGCTTGACAGCGGCATTTTGCCGCGTCCATTCTTCCGCGCGCGCAATCAAAAAATCCTCCAAGCCGCGTTCGCGAAAATTCGGATGCACGCAAGTCGAAGGGTCAATATACACGTGCGCGCCCGAATCCCAAACATTCCCGTACGCGGCGAGCGTTCCATCCGACGCGTAAATCAACCACGCGTCGCGCGCCAATTCAAAACCGTTGCGCCGCCAATCCGCGCGCACATCTTCGACGGAGTAATCCGGTTCGCCGTAATCGGCAGTATCACTCGCGCCAATCAAATCTGTAACTGCTTGCGCGTCGTTGAGCGTTGGCGCGCGCAGAGCGTATCCGTGAGGCAATTCATTTTTCATTTTTGAAGGGTGTAGTAACGAATTTATTCGTTCCCTTTGCGAGCACAACGGATAAATTCGTTACTGCGGCGATGAAATCCGTTCGCGTCGAAATCGCGCGTCGCGTTTTGCGGACTCCAAATCAATTTCAGGAAAATGTTGCTCGACCAACGCAAACGTTTCTTCGACCACGCGGTGCATTTCTTGTGCGCCTGCAACCGAGCCCTCACGCAAAGCTAACATCATGCGTTCGGCAATCTGCATGGGTTTGTACTGCATTGACGCCGCGACGCGTTCTAACCACTTTCCGCGCGGATGCGCCATGTACATCCGATTCAACGCGTGCAGCACGGCAAGCACTTGCTTTTGTGTTTTTACGAGCAAGTCATACGCCAAGAGCAAATCGCCGCGCGCAAACAACATCTCTACGCCGTTCCACCCGCCGAATTCGATGTTCTCTTTGATGATGCGCCGCGCCAATTCATCGGGATAGTGCGCCAATTGCGCGCGCCATTGCGCCACTTGCATCGTGCCGTGCAGCGGAATTGATTCTTGTTACGCGGCAAAACGCAGCTGCTTGTCCACGTCCGTGTCGTACTGCTCGATCACCGCATGAATGAATTCGTCAATCGTCGTCGCGAGAAATCCGCTGATTTCGATTTTCACATTGCCGATGTGATACGCGTCCGACCACTCGAACCCTTCGCGCGGATAGTAATACTCGATTTGGCCATTCAGTTTATCAGTGACGCTTTTCCGTTCCGCATCCGTCGGCGGTTCGTTCCAAAACAGATCGAGTTCGATGTCCGACCATTCATCTGCCCACCCGCGCGCCACCGAACCCGCTACAACGAGCGCGCGCAATTTTGGGTTTGCCGCGTACAATGGCGCGATTTTTTTCGCAAGTTCAAGACGCCACAGCGATTCATGATTCATTAATTTTTATCCGCGAATAATACGAATAACGCGAATCTATTTGTTTTCATTCGTGTGATTCGCGTTATTCGTGGGTTTTTCAATCAGCGATTTCCCTCGTTTCCCCGATTTCCCTTATTTCCATCTTTTCCCTCATATTCCCTACCCCATTCCGCGAGTACACATACAGCGCAGGTGCGAGCAACAATGCCGCGACGATCATTTCCACGCGCAGCGAAACGAGCGTCGCAATCGCGCCGAGTACCGGACCGCCGAGCATTTGCCCGAACGCGTCGGCTTGGTTGCGAATCGAAAACACCGTCGCACGCACGGGCGACTCGACGTGCTGGTTCATCCACGCCGTCGCGAGCGGGTAATTCATGCCGCGAACCGGTTTCAGCGCGAGGATGGCAAACAACGCGATGCCGAAATCCCACGCCAGCGCGTACATCACCATCAGCGCCATGACCAGCGCGAGGATGATTTGCAACGCGCGCGCGACGACGACCTGATTGTTCGTGTCCACACGGCGATTCACAAATTCCGTCGCGATGATATTGAACAGCAGCGACACCGCGCCAATCATCCCGATCCAAACCACCGGCTCGAAATACGGCATTGTAAATTCGAGCAGGCGCGGCGTCCACAAACGATCAAACCCTTCGCTAAATGCGCCGAAAAACGCGGCGGCAATCAGCAGCATTACCAAAATGCGACGGCGGTGCACCAGCGCCACGCCTTTGCGAAACGTGTGCCCGATATGTTGGAACGTTGTGCGTTGCTCACGCGGCGTTGGTTTGAAACTCGTTTCCGGCATGATGAACGCAAGCAGTACGGCGAAGACGATCATTGCTACGCCGCCGAACACAATCGGCAAATTCAACGCGACGCTGCCGAGCAAAACACTGATGCCAATTCCCACCAACGCGCCCGCATTGCCGAACTGACTGCCGCGCAAGAACGCGCGGCCCGCGTTTTCCTCACCCACTTCATCCGCGACCCACGCCTCCAGCGCTCCGCTTTAGAATGTGGCGCCGACGCCCCAGATCACTTGAGCGAGCAGCACAGACCAAAACTGAGGAATCGAGCCTTCGACGATGAACCCGAGGCCGACCAGGACAAAGCCGATGAGGATCGAAAGTCGGCGACTGTACACATCGGCAAGGATGCCTGTCGGCACTTCGGCGACGAACGCCGTAAATTCCAACACCGTTCCAACCAGCACCAGTTGAAACGGGTTCAAACCGACGGTCTGCACTTGATACAGTATGCTCACGGTGAAAACCACTGATCACAACAACGCGACCGTAAACTCTTGGAACAGGAAAACGATATAACCGTTGAGGCGCTTCATATTTTTTCATTTGCGCCACAACAATCGCGTACGGGTTTTGTGTGCACCTATCACATTCGATTGTTGCGGCGAGAACGTGAAACCGAATCGAAATTTTCGTATGCGATAGTTTTGGTGGCTGACATGAGCGTGACTCCTTTTTGAGTTTTGGTCTTGACGCCTCGCCTCTTTTTGATATGATAGCGTGCGAGGCAGGCATGCGGAAGGTGGTCGCTATTTGATTGTGTTCTTTATCGTCAAGCAAAAAGGCGAGGCGCTCATTCTCTCGGCGCGCGACATGGATTCCAAAGAAAGAAAACGATATGGCAAGCAAAAAAACTAGCCGCATTCCCAAATTCAAGTCGCTCAAAGAAATCGCGGACTTTTGGGATACACATAGTCTCGCAGACTATGATGACGAGACACACATCGTCGAGATGACGTTTGCCCCCACCGCGCGGCGCACCTATGTTGGCATTGAATCCGAATTGCTTGCCGATTTGAAACGGATTGCCCGTGAACGACGCGTCAGTCTGCAAACCCTCGTCAACGTGTGGCTACAGCAACGCGTTGACCAATTACTCACAGAATCTCCCAAATGAATGCTGCCGAGGGCTGGAAATTCCAGCCCTCGTTTGTTTACCCTTTAATATGCAGATAACTTCTGTATCTGCGCTCGGAAATTCTTCCTTGCCCAACCGCGCGTTTCACCGCGCAATCCGGTTCGTGGTCGTGCGAACAGTCCGCGCCGAATTTGCATTGACCCAGATACGCGCGCATTTCGATGAAATGTTCTGCTACTGCCGCGCCTGCGAGTTTCCACAGTGTCAAGTACTTCAACCCCGGCGTATCCACCCCGCGTCCGCCGAAATCGAAATCAAACATTTCGAGCTGCGTCGTCGTATGGATGCCTTTGCCTGTTGCCGCGCTAATTTGTTTTACGCGCAGCGCGAGTTCGGGCTGTAGCGCGTTGAGCAAAGTGGACTTGCCAACGCCGGACATTCCGACAAACACGGATAATTTGTCGCGCAGCGCGTTTCGCAATTCGTAAATGCCCTGCCCGGTCATCGCGCTAGTGAGAATCACGGGATAACCGATGCGGCGAAAATTTTCGGCTTCGGCTAGCGCCGCGTCATCTTGGAGCAAATCGCTCTTGGCGAGCACGATGAGCGATGGAATCTCTGCCAGCTCTGCCGAAGCGAGATAACGATCCACCAATTCCCATTTCGACGCGGGCTGCGCGGCGGCAACCACGTGAACGATGTAATCCACATTCGCCGCGATGATTTGTTCCAGCGGTTTCGGTCCGACATCGCGGCGCGTGATTTGATTTTTGCGCGGCAAGATTTTTGTAATAATCCCCGCGTTCGCGCCTGCGCCCAGCAATTCGACCACATCACCAATCGCGACGGGATCCACGACGCGAATTTCACGTACGTCCAACACGCGGCGACGACGCGAGGTTGGCGCGGCGATGGGATATTCCAACTGTTTGTGCAAACGCGAAGAGATCTCGCAATCTATATTTTCTGGTGATTACCCACATCGCGTAGAATAGCTAGTTTTCAAAAACCTGTGAGGTCTCGGAGACCTCACAGGTTTTTGAAAACATGTAATCACCAGATATTTTGGTCGCCTACGCGCACGCTGTAATGTCCTTGCGATTTTTTATAGACGACGCCGCGTGTACGCTCCTCACTTGAGGTGTATGAAAGAGACATGCTTTCTCCTTGAGTTGCAAAGGAAATAAGGGAACTGAGGGAAATAAAGTTGCGCTTGTCGAGTAGACATCGTAATCTCCTTTCGGTTTAATGTCCCTCACAGAACCGTACGTGAGGATTTTCCTCATACGGCTCTTCGGTAACACATCCTCAATTCGTGGACAGAGTGTACAGAGTGTAGAGCGTGTGGTATATC
>JACQWQ010000249.1 GCA_016209205.1 Chloroflexota bacterium | reverse complement strand
GTGCGTTGTGCGTTGTGCGTTGTGCGTTGTGCGTTGTGCGTTGTGCGTTGTGCGTTGTATTCATCCACAAAACCCATCCTAAAAATCAAATGAATGTTTGGTGAAAAGCAACAAAATGGACTCGAAGATTGAACCTCCTGCTGTATTTAGGGTCCGTAAAAGTATAACTTCCCGACTGCTCTCGCTGGATGGCAGATGGAGTGCATCCGACCAGCGTGGATTACAAATCCACACGAGCGAGAGTTTTTTCTTTTGCGAACCCTTAGCCCAAGTCTCTATAACAGCAAGGAGCGATTAAGGATTCATTATCCTTCCGCAGGTTGTGCGCTTGGCGGTAACGGTTTGGGCGTTTCAGGCGACGGTAATGTCGGCGCTTCGCGGCGCGGCAAACGCGCGGGGGGCGGCGGCGGTGTCGTCACCGTACGACCGACGACCGGCGTGCCTTGCGTTTCACCGCAATAGGGACATACATTCCATTTCAAATTCAACACGCGCTCACAGTGGTCACATTTTTTGTGCAGTTTGGTGTGACAATTCGGGCAGACCAAAAAGTCGCGTGCGATTTTGTGATGGCATACCGGGCAGACCTGGCGCTCTTCGATGTCTTGGAGCATCGCTTCGCCCGCCAGTTCGCGTTCGTATTTTTCCGCGAGCGTTTCGCGTGGGCGCAAGATCATATACAGCAGTAAACCCGGCAAGTTAAAAATTACGACCAGCGCGAGCGACAAGCCCTGTGTGAAAATATCGCGTGAACGCGCGCGTGCATCGCGCCAAGTCCACACGATCATCGCAATCCACAGTGCAAACAAATACGCGCCAATGCACGCGACCACGAATTGTAACGCAGATGCAAATCCGGTCAGATCAGGCAATTGAGGCATTACGGTTCCTTACCATTCATTCTTGCGCTCTCTGGCGCAGACGCGACGACGATCTAGTTTCTCGCCGCATTACGGCGCGCCGCTTTAGACAGTCAGCACACCACAGCGCGCCGATTATAGCATCAACCGCGCGGAAAAAAGAAATCCCGCCGCCAGCCGCAACCTTGAAAAACAGACGCCAAGCCCATGTCTCTCGTTCCAATCTCCACCCTCCAATTTCCAACTTCCAATTTCCAATCTCCACCCTCCAATTTCCAACTTCCAATTTCCAATTTCCACCTTCCAATTTCCAACTTCCAATTTCCAACTTCTAATTTCCAACCTCCAACTTCCATTCTCCAATCTTGTGTTATAATTCCCGCACGCGAGTTCGTGTCACATTACGCGTAGAGCTCCTCTGCGCGGAGGCTTTTGTATGGACATGGTGGAAGTATCTATTGACAGCATTCGAGTCAGTCTGGTTTCGCATCATCGAATTGTCGTCCTCAAAGATCCCGAAGACCGCTATTTGCCCATCTGGATCGGTCCCTTCGAAGCCGATGCCATTACTATCGCGTTGCAGGGCGGTGATGTGGCGCGCCCGCTGACGCATGATTTGATGCGCAACTTGATCGCGGAAACCGGCGCGAGCGCGCAGCACATTCTGGTCAGTGAACTGCGCGACGATATTTTCTTTGCGCGTATTGTTCTGGACGTTGACGGGCGGCACGTCGAAGTAGATTCGCGTCCCAGCGACGCGATTGCCCTCGCCGTACGCCTCAAATGCCCGATCTATGTTTCCGACAGCGTGATGGAAAAAGCGTCCATTACGCCCAGCGTCAGCATGGAAACCGTTTCCGCCGAAGAGGTCGAAAAACTTTCGGCGTTCCGCGATCTCATCGAAGACCTCGATTTGTCGGATCTCGAGTCCGACCAAGACCACCCCAAACTCGAAGACTAATTTTTACACACTTGATATTATTGCGGCAGGGTAGTTTTCTGCGTCCATGACACAGAACAAACATTCTAATTTTCACGTATGCTTGAAACCACTCCGCGTCCGTTGCTAGATGCGCAACCGCGAGCCATTGAGCGTCAGATGCCGTCGAATGTCGAAGCCGAACAGGCGGTGCTGGGTTCGCTGCTGCTCGACGGGGAAGCGATTACGCGCATTCTCTCTTTTTTGCGCGCCGCCGATTTTTATTTGGAAAAGCATCGCTGGATTTACCAAGTCATGTGGGACTTGCACGATCATCGCGAGCCGATTGATATTCTCAGCGTGATCTCTGCCCTCGACACGCAAGCACATCTCAGCGCGGTGGGTGGAATGGCGTATCTGACCTCACTGCTCAACGCGGTGCCGACCGCCGCGCACGTTGAACATTACGCCCATCTCGTCGAAACCGCCTCGCTGGAACGCCGCTTGATTCAGACCTCCACCGAAATCGCGGAACTCGCATACGACGGCGAACTGGACATCAAAGACAAGCTCGAGCACGCCGAAAAGTTGGTGTACGATGTCGCGCAGCACCGCGAAGCACGCGATTTGATTCCGATTCGCAAAGCAGTGGACGGCTGGGCGGATCGCATGGAACGGCTGCGCGAGCACGAAGCCGATTTGTTGGGCGTGGCAAGCGGTTTTGTGGACCTCGACAAGGTGTTGGGCGGTTTGCAAAAGAACGATCTGATTATTGTCGCGGGGCGGCCCGGCTCGGGCAAAACGAGTTTCGCGCTTTCGATTGCCTACAACGTCGCGGTCAAGAGCCACAAGCGCATCGCGATTTTCTCGCTCGAAATGTCGGCAGCGCAATTGGTCGAGCGTCTCATTTCCCAAGTCGCCGATACGATTGCCAGCGAATTCCCCGGGCAGTACGAAAGCTTGCGCGTCGATTCGCAAAAACTGCGCGTGGGCGACGTGAGCGAAGACCAGTACGTCATTCTGGCAAAAGCGATGGGCGAACTCGCGCAAGCGCACATTTACATTGACGAATCGTCGCTCGTGACGCCGATTGAAATACGCAGCAAGGCGCGGCGTCTCTCTGCCGAATTGAACGGACTGGACCTGATCGTCATTGACTATATGCAGTTGATGAATGATCGCGGGCGCACGGAAAATCGCGTGCAGGAAATGTCCAACATTTCGCGCCAATTGAAATTTCTCGCGCGCGATTTGGACGTGCCGGTCGTCGCCCTGTCGCAATTATCACGCGCCGTGGAATCGCGCACGGATAAACGCCCGCAGCTGTCGGATTTGAGAGAGTCCGGTTCGATCGAACAAGACGCGGACGTCGTCCTCATGCTCTATCGCGAAAAATCATACTATCCCACTGAAGAGTCTTGGCAGCGTGCCTTTCCAAACAAAGCATATCCTGAAAACATTGCCGACATTATCATTGCCAAACATCGTCACGGTCCGACCAGTGAATTCAGAATGTTTTTCGACGAAAAGCGCGCGAAATTCGGCGATCTGGCGGTGATGCCGAGAGGGAACGGCTGATAGCTGATAGCAGATAGCCGATGGTTGTGCGCCATCTGCCATCTGCCATCTGCGGGAATCGCTCGCGATTCCAACTGCCATCTGCCATGAAATTTCAGGGAATACCTTCCGGTCGTCTCACCTTCACCGCTGTGCCGAACGTCGTTTTCAGCGAGCTGTTGCCCTTGCTGGACGATGCGGCAGCGCTTCAGGTGACGCTGCGTGTTTTTTATTTGCTGTCGCAAAAAAAGGGCAGCCCGCGTTATGTGACATACGAAGAATTGCGCGCGGACGAGACGCTGATGCACGCGTTAGATTACAAACCGCAAAATTTGAAACGTGGTCTAGAATCAAGTGTCGCGGTGGGCGCGCTGTTCCACGTCGAGGTGAACGACGCGGCATGGTATTTTTTCAATACACCCGAAGGGCGCAAGGCACTGGAACAGATCGAACGGGGTGAATTCAAAACTGCCGAAACGGCGCGCGTGGTGGAACCGCCCGCCGCACCGCCGCCGAACATTTTCAAATTGTACGAACAGCACATTGGCGCACTGAACCCGATCATCGCAGAGGAATTAAAAGAGGCGGAGCAAGAGTATCCGCCGCAAGTAATTTTGGACGCGTTCAGAATTGCAGCAGAAAACAATGCGCGGTCTTGGCGCTATGTGAACAAGATTCTTTCGGACTGGACGCGAGGGCATACAAATGAAACGACTCGCAGACCTGCTTCACGACAACGGCGACCTACGATTACCGGAAAACTGGCAAACGTCGTCAAACCAAAATAAAGTTTGTCCAATCTGCGGCGGACCCGCGCTCTGCGGCGGTGTGGGTTTTGTGCGCAAAGATGTGCCCGTCGGACATCCCGATTTCGGCAAGGCATTCCCGTGTCCGTCGCGTCCCGTTTCCAGCACGTCGGCGGTGGCGGGGAGCTTGACGGAATCTTCGGGATGGTACGTGCTCGGGCACATGACGTTCGACAACTTTATGCCGCAAGGTCTCGGACTTGCCCCGGAGCGTCAAAAAAATCTGCAACGCGCGTACGACATCGCCTTTCAATACGCGCAAAACCCGCAAGGTTGGATTTTGTTGAAAGGCGGATTTGGCGCGGGCAAAACGCACCTCGCCGCCGCGATTGCCAATTATCGTCTGCAAATCGGACAACCTGCGCTCTTTATCGTCGTTCCCGATTTGTTGGATTACTTGCGCGCGACGTATTCGCCCAACAGCGCGGTCACGTACGACGAACGCTTTGAAGCCCTGCGCGGCGCGCCGCTGTTGCTCCTCGACGATTTTGGCGCGCACAGCGCGACCCCGTGGGCGCAGGAAAAATTATTTCAACTTTTGAACTTTCGGTACAACGCGCAGTTGCCGACGGTCATTACGACGAATCAGGAACTCGAAGAAATTGATTTGCGCCTGCGTTCGCGTCTCGCCGATGTGACGTTGTGCCAAATCGTGCACATCAACGCGCCCGATTTTCGCCAGAGCGGCGCGAACCGCGTCGAATCCGAACTCTCAACGCTGCACCTGCACCGCGATCAACGCTTTGACAATTTTGATTTGCGCGAACGCGAATTGCCGCGCGACGCGCGCGATGCGCTGCGTGCGGCATACGATACCTGCAAACATTTTGCGGACGCGCCGGAAGGTTGGCTCGTCTTGACCGGCGGTTATGGCAGCGGCAAAACGCATCTCGCCGCCGCGATTGCCAATTATCGCGAAGAAGCCGGGGGGGATGCGCCGCTCTTTATCGTCGTGCCCGATTTACTCGATCACCTGCGCGCCACCTACAATCCGCACAGTCCCATCACGTACGACCGCCGCTTTGACGAGATTCGGAACGCGTCATTTCTCGTCCTCGACGATTTGGGCACCGAAAGCGCGACGCCGTGGGCAAAAGAAAAATTGTTCCAAATCGTCAATTACCGTTATGCTGCGCGCTTCCCTACCGTTTTCACCACGTCACAAACGGTTGACGAAATCGAGCCGCGCCTGCGTTCCCGTATGATAGATTTGCGCCGCTGCACCATCATCGCCGATTTCGCGCCGAGTTATCGCGGCGATGTAAAATCGTCAACCGGCGGCAAACGTAACAGAAGCAAAAAATAATTCTTCAATTACCATGCCTGCCAAAGACGTTTATCACGACGCGGTCAAACACGCGCTTATCAAGGATGGCTGGACGATTACGCACGACCCCTTCAGAATTACCTATGGGAATCACAAGGTGTATGCAGACTTGGGCGCGCAACGAATTTTGGCTGCGGTGAAGGGCGACGAACAGATTGTGGTCGAAATCAAGAGTTTTCAGAGCGATTCCGAGATCTTTGATTTCGAAGTTGCAGTGGGGCAATACGTTTTCTATCGCTCCTTGTTAGAGCGTGTGGCGCCAGAACGGACATTGGTAATGGCTGTGCCTATCAGAGTTTTTACGACGTTCTTTGACGAGCCAATCGCGCGTCCTGCGCTTGAGGATGAGCGAATCCGCGTACTTGCTTTTGATCCTGAAAGGGAGGTAATCGTCAAATGGGTAATGTAGGACAGTACCGCGTGATCATTCGCCGCTTGATTCAAGAGTACGCCCAATCCAAACCGTCTCATGGCGATATTCAGGTGGAAGCAATCTTGGACGAGGCGAACGATCACTATGAATTGATGTACTCGGGGTGGAGCGGTTATTATCGCATTCACGGCAGTGTCATCCACATTGACATTCGGGACGACAAGGTGTGGATTCAACAGGATGGCACCGAAGATGGAATCGCGAACGAATTGGTGAAAGCAGGTATTCCACGCGATAGAATCGTGCTCGCCTTCAAGGACCCGGAATTACGCAAGCACACCGATTTCGCCGTCGCGTAAGGAGAAATTCGTGAAATCCGAAATCATTTTCCTCGTCGAAGAAGCGCCAGAAGGCGGGTATATTGCCCGTGCGTTGGGCGAATCCATTTTCACCGAAGCGGACACTTGGGAGGAACTCAAGGAGCAAATCCAGGATGCGGTGAAGGTGCATTTTGAAGATCACGCCAAACCGTCCATGATTCGCTTGCACCTGAAAAAATAATGCCAAAACAAACGCACGACGCAGTCGTGCGTTTGTTTTGGCATTCCCTCTAACCCCTTGTATAATGCCCCGCGCTCGTGATGAATTCACCCCTGACCGGTTGCCACGCGCACGCACACCCAACCTTGAGCGTGGTGACGTGTCACCCAATGAGATACCGCGCGCTTTGCCCGCCATCTTTATCTTTTCTCGCTCGTGAACCAACCGGAGGTATGTTAGTCGCATGAAGTTCAAACGCATCGCCGCGGTGCTGTCGTTGGCTATTGCCGCGCTTGCCATTTCCCTCGCTTGCAGCGTCAATGCTTCCATCCCGTTTATTTCGCAGGCACAACCGACCGCCACCAAACGCGCCACGCGCACGCCGCGCGCCACCTTTACCCCGCGCCCCCAAGCGACGGAAACCGACGTCCCGCCGCCCACCGCAGAACCGACCGAGGTTCCGCCTACGGACGAACCCACTGCGGTTCCGCCCACGGCGACCAAGAAACCTGCTCCCAAAGCGACGGCAAAACCCAAACCCACCAATCCACAGCCGACGAACCCGCCCGGGCCCACTGCCACCACTCCGCCAAAATTTCCCTACAAGGCGTCCATTGTCACTTGCACACACGCAGGCAATGCGTGGATCAAGGGCGCAGTCTGTAGCGACCGGAATTGCAATGCAAAGGTCGCGGGAATGAACGTTGTAATGTCTGACGCTCCGGGCGGATCCATTCTTGATAAAGTCAAGACCGACACGTACGGTGAGTTTACCTTTGTTCGGAATGGCAGCGGCCCCGTCGGCAAACCCGAGAATTGGTATTTCTGGGTCGTCAATGGCCAAGACCAGCCGATGTCCGACGCTGGCGGACCCGTGCCCCTCGATCAAGGGCATAACTCGGACGATTTGATCAACAAGTGTCCGAATACGGCAGCGTACATCAACTTTTTCAAACCCTAACGATTTACAATGTCGCAATCACACCATCCGTTGGTCACGCTGGCGCGGCGCGCGATAGACGAATACGTGCGCCGCGGGGAGCACGTCGGTCCACCCGCCGCAAAGGAAATGGGCGACGAAATGCGCGAACGCGCCGGCGCGTTTGTCTCGATCCACAAAAAAAATGGCGACCTGCGCGGCTGCGTCGGCACGTTCATGCCCGTGCGCGCGAATTTGGCGGAAGAAGTCATCGAAAACGCAATTGCTTCCGCCACGCGCGACCCGCGCTTTTATCCGGTTCAAGCATGGGAACTCGGTAGTCTTGAGATTTCGGTGGATGTGTTGAGCGAACCGGAACCCATTCAGTCTGTGCACGAATTGGATCCGCAAGTATATGGTGTGATTGTATCCGACGCCGACGGCGCACGGCGCGGTTTGCTCTTGCCAATGCTCGAGCAAGTACAGACCGCCGAGCAGCAAATCGCAATCGCGCGACAAAAAGCATTCATCGGCGCGGACGAGCCGATCCAGCTCGCGCGTTTTCGTGTGCGCCGCTATCATTAGCGCGCATTCCGAATGGATTGGCAAGACCTTCGAGGTTTCTCAAGATTCGATTTGCTTGGGCGCGCGCGGTGAAAACCTCGAAGGGCTCTTGCCCACAAATTGTGAAACACGTTCGTGTGCTGATTCTTGTCCTGCTTGCGTGTGGTTTCGTCCTTGCCTGCCGTACTGCCGACCTGATCACAAATGCCCAAGCCCCGCGTGTGGCGCAGCGTGTGACGGCTGCTCAAGCCAGCCCCACACGCGCGCGCACGCGTGTCACGCCGACCAAACCACGCCCGACGCTCCGACCCACGCGCGAACCAACCCAAATTATTCCGACGGAACCACCGCCGCCGACCAATCCACCGCCGCGGCCGACCAATCTGCCGCCGCCGAGCGCCACGCGCAAGCCCGCGCCCACGCGCAAACCTGCGCCCACTCTTTCTCCAACGCCTTCCGGTCCCACGGTCACGCCCGTGCCCACGCGCTGCCCCCAGCAGTATTGCGTCGTGTTTCGCGGCTGCCAGCCGGATGCGGGGAACACAATGATCGAGGGCATCGTCTATAACAATGGTGTGCCCGAAAATGGCGTCGCCGTACGCGTGGCTAAAGCACAAGGCGCGTATCCGATGGTGGATGATTTTGTCAGCGGCACCGATCCGATCAATCCGGGCAAACCCGATCCCAATAATCCGGGACGCTATATCTTACAAATCGTGGCGGGTGCGCCGCGTGAGGGGAACTGGTGGGTTTTTGTCGTAGATCGCCCCAACGGCACGAAACAGATTTCCGAAGCCAAACTGATTCACACCAACGACGATCCGTACAATCCGGTGAATTGCCAGCACGCCTTTGTGGATTTCGTGCGCTAAATGACGCGCGTTTCAAACGCGCGCGGCTGATGCTTGCCGCGACCTTTTTCCTCTTGAGTTGTAGTCTCTCGCTGAATGTTTCGGGACCCGGCGACAGCGCCACGCCGACGATGGTGCAAGATGCAGTAGCTCTCGCCGTCGAACGCACGCTTACCTCCCTCGCGCGCAATCCCGACGGCGCGCAAGCAACGCCCAATGCAACCGAAATGGCGCAGCTCGTACCGACACTCGTCGCGCAAGCGTTGTTGACCATGCAGCCGTCTGATGTACCCGCGACGGATACGCGCATTCCGCCGCGCGCCACACGTACTCCAGTTCCTGCCACCGTAGAAATTATCGCGCCGCCGCCTACCCCGATTCCTCTAGCAACGAATACGCCGCTGCCGACCGATACGCCCATTCCCACCGATACGCCGCTTCCCACCGCGACCTTCACGCCGACGCCTACCGACACACCCACGCCGACGAATACGTTCACGCCCACGCGCATACCGACGCACTGCCCGCAAGAGTTCTGCGTCATTATGCAGCGCTGCGAGCCGGGCGAAAACACGCGCGCGGTCGGGACGATCTACGAAAATGATCAACCCAAAAATGGTGTGCGCGTGCGCGTTTCGTACGCAATGGGTGGTCCGCCCGTCATTCCCGATTTCATTTCCGGCAACGACCCAAACAATCCGAATCGCCAAGACCCGCTGCATCCCGGCTATTATCAATTGGGCTTGTTAGAAGGCGGCGCGTTGGCGGGAAATTGGTGGGTCTTTATCGTCAACGCCAAAGGTGATGTCGTTTCCGAAGGGCGTTTTTTCAATACACAGGGACAAACCACCGCAACGTCGTGCCAAGTCGGCGTTACCGATTTTTATCGTTGACCTGTATGTGGGATAATATGCGGCGCTTTGCTTGAACGATACAGTTGCTGCAAATGAATTCATGTCCGCGCCGAATTTTCTGGTTACTCTTAACAGGCGTTTTTTTGTTGCTTGCCTGTCGCACCACCGATTTGATTGGCGGCTTGAGCTCGAATGCCGCGCGACCCACCGCGACGCGCGCCGCAAAAATTCCTGCCGCGACGGATTCGCCCGAGCCGAAAGGAACACGCGATCCGAACGCGGCGTTTCAATTCCTTCCGATCGGGACGCCGCGCTGCGGCGCGGGTGACGACAATGCTTCCGTCGTCAAAGGTCGAATCTTGGAAGGAAACGCGCCGGTCGCCGGACAAAAAATTCAAGCATCGTCGGGACCGGGCGCAGAGCCGATTAGCGATGAACCCGCCGTTTCGGACGATAACGGCAATTACCAAGTGACGTTTGTTTGCGATGGCACAGCATGTAACGGCGCATTTTGGGTTTGGCTGGTGGACGAGGACCTCGTCCAAGTTTCTCCGTTCGTGGAATTTATTTTCGACAATCAGTGTCGGCGCGGCACGCTTGATTTTCGCAGTCGCTAAGATATAACCCCCTGCTCGCGCTGGATTGGCGGATGAACGCCGCTGAAGCGGACGCAGTTCGTCCGATGCATCGGCGCATCCGAGCAATCCAGCGTGTGCTGCGAGGATGCGAGTGAACGCCGCTGAAGCGGACGCAGTTCGTCCGATGCATCGGCGCATTCGACAAAGCCACGCGAGCAATCAGCAGGTTACTCCTTTACGGACCCAAAGGGCGCATTACACCTGTGCGCGCCAACAACATCCTACACAACTGAACCATCGTCTCGTTATGAACATACGATTTTCGCAATTTGCAATCCTGCTCGCGCTCGTTTCACTGTTTATGCTTGCCTGTCGTACCGCGAATCTAATCGGGGGCGCGGAAGCAACCCCAACTCGTACAAGTGTCACACGCGCGGCGCAGCGTCCCACCTTTACACCTATTCCCACGGCGACCGATGTGCCGCCGCCGACCGAAACGCCCGAACCGACGGACACACCCGAGCCAACGGCGCCGCCGCCGACGGCAACGCGTCGTCCGACCGCGCGTCCTGTTCCGACGAAAAAGCCACCCTCGCCGACGGCGACCAAAAAACCGCCAACGCCGACGCCAAGTCCGACGGTTTATTTTCCGTGGGTTACCGTCGGCAATGCGAGCTGTGAGGGGGGCGACGATAAAGAATCATCCATCTCGGGGAAAATTACTGCCAACAATAAAGGCGCGGTGGGGCAGCGCGTGCAGGCATCGTCTGGCCCCGGCGGTGAACCCATCAGTGACCCGAACCTTTCGGACAGCAACGGGAATTACAAAGTGATCTTTATTTGCGGCGGTAAAGCGTGCAACGGCGATTTTTGGATCTGGATAGTGGACGCCAACGGGCGTCAAATCTCGCCGTTCGTAAAATTTGGGTTCAGTGCGGGGTGTCGCAAGGGCAAACAAGATTTTCAGAAACGCTAATGGACTGTCGGGTATAAATTTTTTGACAGGATTAACAAGATTTACAGGACTGAAGCAATATGCGATGTATTCCCATCGTCTACACCACACGAATTCAAGCTAAAAAATCCTGTTAATCCTGTTAATCCTGTCCAACAGATGTTCATAACAATTTTCGCACATTGGCGCGAGCGCTTGAATTTTTTTCGCAAATTCGCACCGGGCGAAACGATTTCCCTCAATCGCCAATTGTTTTCGCTGGCATGGCCCTCGCTCATCGAAAATCTCTTGCAGACCATGCTCGGCGTGGTGGATTTGATTTTTGTCGGCAAACTGGGCGCGGATGCGATTGCGGGCATCGGGCTGGGCAATCAGTTAATGTTCACGCTCGTCGTCGCGTTCATGGGTCTGGGCGTGGGCACGACGGCGCTCGTCGCGCGCGCGATCGGCGCTCAAAATCCACACGACGCGCAGCGCATTGCCAAGCAATCGTTGTGGCTGACGGCGGCGTTATCGTTCGCCATTGCCGTTCTCGGCGCGCTCTTTGGCGAAAGTGTCTTGCACCTCATGGGCGCGACGCCGCCCGTTGCCGCGCTGGGCGGGCAATTTCTCAAAATTACCGCGCTGTTTTCCATCTTTATCGGCGTCATGTTTGTCGGCGGCGGCATCCTGCGCGGGGCAGGCGACACGCGCACGCCGATGCTGATCACGGCGTTCATCAACGGCGTCAATATCGTGCTCGACTATGGCTTGATCTTTGGCAATTTCGGACTGCCGCAAATGGGCGCAATCGGTTCGGCGTACGCGACGACGACCGCGCGCGGCGTAGGCGCGATATTGATTCTGTACGCCTTGTTTTATCGCAATCGCGCGCTCGTTCTGCCCCGTCACGGCGCTTGGAAAATTTCGCTCTCAATCATTCGCCGCATCCTG
Source organism: Chloroflexota bacterium (assembly GCA_016209205.1). GTDB lineage: Bacteria > Chloroflexota > Anaerolineae > UBA4142 > SHND01 > SHND01. Next base: position 11,216 of record JACQWQ010000249.1, on the reverse strand, counting down.
CACATCGGTCTACCGGCGGCGGGCGAGAACATTATTTTTCAACTCGGTTTGCTCGTGTTTAGCGCAATGATTGTCGGACTGGGCACCGCCGACATTGCGGCAATGAATGTCTCGTTCAGCATCATGACTTTTTCCATTTTGCCTGCGTTCGCGTTCGGCATCGCCGCCACGACGATGGTCGGACAGAGTTTGGGCGCAGAGAATGTGCCCCGCGCCGAAGCCAGCGCGCGGCAGGCGCTCAAGAGCGGCACGATGTGGATGTGCGCGATGGGCGTCTTGTTCATTGTCGCGCGTGAACCTTTGATGCGCTTGTACACAACCGAAGCGGAAGTTGTGGCGCTGGGCAGTGTGCTGTTGATCCTGATCGGTTTGATGCAGCCGTTTCAAGCTACCGCCATCATTTTGGGGAGCGCGCTGCGCGGCGCGGGCGATACGCGCGCGACGCTGCTGATTTCTACCCTGTCCACGTGGGGTTTGCGCGTGGGGCTGGGCTATGTGTTTGGGATTGCGTTCGGGCTGGGGTTGACCGGGATTTGGCTCGGCTGGTGCGCCGATTTTTTCGTGCGCGCCCTTTTGATCGCGCTGCGCTTTCGACGCGGCAAATGGAAAACGCTGCGCGTATGAATGCACAATGCGGAATGCACAATGCACAAAACAATGATGGCTCTATGAAAATTGCAATCGGTTCGACGAATCCGACAAAAACGCGCGCCGTGGAAAACGTGCTGCGCGTTTTGTTTACCGATTTGGAAACCGTGATCCTCGACGTGCCGACGGGAATTTCGGTGCAGCCCATCGGCGATGAGGAAACGCGACGCGGCGCATTGAATCGCGCCCGCGCGGTTTTGGAATTGACGAACGCCGAATGGGGCTTTGGGCTGGAGGGGGGGGTGATTCAAACCGAGTTTGGCGTAATGACCAACGCGTGGTGCGTGGTCGTCGCGCGCGACGGGCGCATCGGCGTCGGCGGCTCGGCGAACATGCTGCTGCCGGAAAGCGTCGCACAGCGCGTCTTGCAAGACGGACGCGAGTTGGGACAAGCCATGGACGAGTACGCCAACGCCCAAGACGTAAAACGCGGGCAAGGGGCGATTGGCATTCTGACGCGCGGTTTGTTGGACCGGCAAGGCGCGTACGAGTACATCGTGCGGCTCGCATTGGCGCGGATGATGTGGGAGGAAGGATTGAAGTAGGATTACAATTTGGCACAGCAAGATATGTCGCGCCAAAAATGCCGTAGCGCCCACACACAATACAATCAATACCTTCGCCAATTCCCTTTTTGCTCGCGCGGGATTGCGGATGGAGTTCATCCGAGTAATCCCGCCCTATTTTTGCGGATTACAAATCCGCTTTCCCAAGGACGCCTGATCATGGGCGGTATAGTTCCTTAGATTAGGTTCTGGACAGTTTGTGCCAAGACCTTCGAGGTTTTTACCGCGGACGCCGAAATCTACGCGAATTGTTCAAAAACCTCGAAGGTCTGTGGCTTATCTAAACCGTGTTGGGCTTTGAGGAGATATATGATGAGCGAATCGAATGAACCTATGACTTGGAATCACACAGCTCAGGATGAGTTCTTCATGCAAGAGGCATTGCGAGAAGCGGAAGCGGCGCTGGAGCGCGGGGATCGTCCGATTGGCGCTGTTATTGTGCACAACGGACAGGTCATTGCGCGCGGCGCCAACACATTCACTACCGGCAAAAGTGACATTGCCCATGCAGAGCTGAACGCTCTGCTGAGGTGTACGGCATATCTCCAGGAGCATGGTCACGAATGCGTAATTTATACGACCTGTGAACCGTGCGTCATGTGCCTGGGCGCCATCATCATGGCGAATATCCGCGCCATTGTCTTTGGCATGCCCGATAACTACATCGAAGGGCGCCAAGTCATTCAAGCGGTGCCATACATAGGCAAGCGCGTGCACCGGTATCAAGGTGGTGTCCTGCAAAACGAATGCATCCAGCTCTTTCGGCGTTTTTCTGAAGCCGAAGCCGCACTATGTTTGCAAGGCAAAGCCCCGAGCTAAATTTACCCCATACACCCGCGCGGCGTTGCGCCACAACATCAATTCCGCCATTTCGCGCGCCGCGTCGCCGGTAATCAAATCGTCGGCAACGTACTCGGCCAACACGTCACCCAACGCGCGGCGACCCAGTTTCGCGCCGAGCCAATACAATTCGGGAATGTGGAACGCATCCGAACTGTACAACACTTTGCTGGCGGGCGCGAGGCCCAACACGTCGCGCAGCACCGCGCGCGCATCGCCCGCGACAAACGGAATCGCCAAGCCGAAATCGGCGTACACGTTCGGGTACACGGCGGCGAGATAGCCGAGCGTGCGCGCGTACGGATACGCCGCGTGCAGCAGCACGATTTTTGCGCCGCGATATTTTTCCTCCTCGAACAGCGGGCGCAGGAAGGCGGGATTGACTTGCGCCAAATCGAGATCGGGGTCGCCAAAGCCGGTGTGGAACTGAATCGGAAACTCTTGGCGCGCGGCAATTTCGACGGCGCGCGGAATGAAATAGTTCAAAAAGGTTTGATTCGCCAGACGCAGTTTGCCGTCACGCGTCGCGCGTTCTTTGAGCGCGGCAAATTCCGCGCGCGCTTGGGCGTGCGTCGTCGGTTGAATCTGCAATCCCGTACGATACGCCATGATAGATTTGAGCGAGACGTATCCTTTACCGCGCAAATCGTGCAACGCGTTGTCGAAAAGGTCGTGCACTGCGTCAAAAGCATTCGCTTGCACGATGAATTGTTCGAGCATGACTTCGAGGCGCAAGACCTTTTCGACGCGCACGCCCGCGATGTTTTTCAATTCGTCATGCCCGAAAGTGTGTGTGGTCGAATAGCCGTAATCCACCAGCCACGCTTGAATGTTCGCATCGGCGTTGATTTTTTGTGTGAGTTCGGCGAGACCGTACGCGTTGCGTTTTTCCAAGATCGCGTCGTCGTTCGCCGCGCAGCCGTAAAAATGCGCGAGCGCGCGCTGCGCCCATTGATAAAAAATCGTGTACGGCACGTGGTCACGCGCGATTTCGGGATAGTACGACTCGGTGAAAAATTTACGCCATTCGTCCGTCGTTTGCGGCTGCGCGCGATAGAGCGAATGGCAGTGGTGGTCAAGGATGGGGATGGTATCGAGATCGAGCGGCATGTCTCCAGTCTCCACTTGTCAGTGACCAGTGATCAGTGACCAGTCTCCAGTCCGTTTAATACTTGAAACGATGTTGTTCCAATTCATACGCGTCGTCCTTGTCGCGGAAAAGTTCGGCTTCGGCGCGTTTCACGAGCAGGTATTCCTTGGCGAGCGGCGCGCCCAACGCGTTTTGCAAAACCTCATCGCGTTCCAATTCGTCCAACGCGGCGGCGAGCGAGGTGGGATAACGGCGAATGTGACGCGCGGCGCGTTCCGCGTCGCTCCAATTGCCCGGGTCCTGGTCGGCGGGCGCGCCCGGATCCATGGCTTGCGCGACGCCGTCCAAACCCGCTGCAATCAGCGCGCCCAACGCGAGATACGGATTGTTGCTGGGGTCGCTGGCTTTTAATTCAAAATTCGTCGTCCCCGCTTCGTTGCCCCAATAACGCGTCGGCACGCGCACGGCGGCTTCGCGATTTTCGATGCCCCACGCGGTGTACGCCGAACTCCAAAAATGCGGCTGCAAGCGGCGGAACGAATTGACCGTCGGCGTCGTGAGCGCCAAGAGCGCGGGGAGGTGGCGCAAAACGCCGCCGATGAAATGATACGCGACGCGCGCCAAACCGTTCGGATCGCGTTTGTCGGCAAACAGGTTTTTCGTGTGTGTCTTGTTCCACGTGCTGAGGTGAATGTGCGCGCCGCTCCCCGCCTGATTGGCAAAGGGTTTCGGCGCGAGCGACGCGATCAGCCCGTGCTGCTGCGCGACCCCGCGCGCGGTTTGGCGATACGTAATTTGATTGTCGGCGGCGCGCAGCGCGGGCGCGTGCCGGATCGAAAGTTCTTGCTGCCCCGGTCCGAGTTCGGGCATATATTGTTCCACAATCAAACCTTGCGCGGTCAGCGCGGACACCATGTCCTGCATCACATTTTCCGCCGCATCCATGCCGATGCCGCTGAAACACAACGACTGGTCGAGCGGTTCAAAACCGCGTTCCGTTTTGCGCGCGAGATAAAATTCGTTTTCAAAAACCGCGTCAATACATAAACCGTGTTCGGCGGCGCGGGCAATCATGCGTTTGAGAAACGAACGCGGGTCGAGCGCCCAGGGTTCGTGGTCGAGCGTAAGCATGTCGCACAGCAGCTGCGCGCTGCGCGGGGCGTACGGCAAAAACGTAAACGTGTCCGGGTCGGGGACGAGACGAATTTCGCCAACCGGTCCGAATGTCGCGCCGGGCGCGAGAAAATCCATGCCCGTCATGGACATCATGCCCATGACCAAACCGATGCCCTGGGTCATACGGTCGGCGAGATGGTCAATAAAAGTCGTCTTGCCGCGAATCACGCCGCCGTTGTCGCAATACAAAAAACGTACGAGCTGCACGCCGTTCTCTTGCGCGCGTTTGATAATTGTGTCGGATTTCATCAGAGTGAAAAGGACTGAGGACTGAGGACTGAGACTCAGTCCTCAGCCCTCAGTCCTCTACAAAAATTCAAAATACTCGTCACGTTCCCATTCGTACACGTTATTTACAAAATCGGAGGACTCGAATTCGGGGATGGCGGCTTGGGCTTTGGCGATTTCGTGACGTTTTACGGCGGTGAATACTTGGATAAATTCTGCGCCGAGCGCGTCTCGGAGCGCCGTATCCGCGTCGAGCGCCGCGAGCGCGCTTTCCAAACGCGCGGGCAAAGCGGGCAGTCCTTCCATGCCGTACGCGACGCCATCTACAGCAGGCGGCGCAGACAGGTTGTTTTTGATGCCGTCCATGCCCGCCGCGAGCGTGGCTGCCATGAGCAGGTACGGATTGGAACTGCCGCCGCCGAGACGATTTTCGATGTGCGTGCGCTCATCGCGCGTGGATTTGACACGCACGGCGACGCTGCGATTTTCAAACCCCCACGACGCGTTGGCGGGCGCGAACGACCATAGCTTGTAACGTTTGGCGCAGTTGACCGTCGGCGCGGCGAACGCCGAGAGCGCGGACGCGTGCGCGACAATGCCCGCGATGAATTGTTTCGCCACTTGGGTCAGACCGTCCGCGCTGTTGGCGTCGAGGAACGCGTTCTGATTCCCGCGCCACAACGACAAATGGTAATGACAGCCGTTCGCGCTTTGGTCAATCCACGGTTTGGTCATGAAGGATGCCATCCTGCCGCGCCGCTGCGCGATTTCTTTGACGCCGTTCTTGAAGGTAAACGCATCGTCCGCCGCTTGCACGCCGCGCGCCGGCGCGAAATTGATTTCCATTTGCCCCGGACCATATTCGGCATTCGACGTGATAATATCCACGCCGACCGCGCTCATGCCGCGCAAAATTTCATACACCAGCGCTTCGTCGAAACTGTTGCGGAGCGTCGCAAAAATCTGAATGCCGGGGAACGGCGCTTGCTTGGTTTTCGCGTCCACGACGTAAAATTCGTACTCGAACCCGCTCAATACTTCATAACCCAGCTCCGCGAGCTCACCCAACATTTTTTTCACGACCAGGCGCGGGGCTGCCATCGCGGGCCGCCCGTCGAGAAAATGCGGTTCACACAAGACACGCGCCGTCTGGTCCGCCCACGGCAAAACTTGGAGCGTGCTCAAGTCGGGCAGGATATGGCTGTCGGGAAAACCGAGTGATTCCAAATAACCGCTGCCCATGGCAACGCCTGCCTGCGCGTCAAAGGCGAGTTGTCCGAGCAAAAAATTCAAGCCGCGTCGCGCAAAACTTGCAAAATGACGCGTGGGCACGGTCTTGCTGCGCGCGATGCCGTGTGTATCGCTCTGTTCAAAACGGACGAATTCGATCCCCTGCGCGTCCAATTGTTTTTCGGTTGCGGCGATGGGATCGGCTGTGGATTTGATTGATTTGCGTTTGGGCATGGGTGCTCGAAAATGTGACGGGTGACAGGTGACGGGTGACGGGGAAGACCGTGCGCATGTCACATTTCATCCGTTGTGGGTAAGTCAAGTGGCTCGTCACCAACTCGTTTATTGGTGAAAGATTCTGTGAAATTTTACTTGACAAAACGGTAATCCATGCCAAGCTCATTGCGAAATAGCAGCCGAATACTGCCAGTATTGGTGGGTGTTGTCAAAGTGGACAACTAGGTTGTTCCCCCTAACCAAGGGGGTTTTTTTATTTCTTTAGATCTTTGATGACTCCGCTTTGCACAGCGAGGTTTAGCAAGTCTCGTAATTCAGGTTGTCCCTGTAGCAATAAAGTTTCTGCATTGTCAATATGCCCTCCCGCGCAGCCCCATTGCTCGCGAGAGGGCATTTCGTTTCCCTGACCGCTATGGCAGTGAACCTGTGAACGTTACGACGAACGTTCGGTACATTTGACGCATGACGGATGACGCTTCACCCCTCATTGCTTTCGGGGCAGGCAGTTTGACGTTTGACGATTGATTTCTCCACGTCACCCGTCACCCGTCACCTTGCCCTCGCTACGGCGCAGGCACTTTTTCCGGCACCATTTCCACGCCGAGCGTGAACTTGCCATCTTTGATCGCAATGACCGTCACGCCTTTTTGCGGAACGTGCGCGCCGTCCGGGAAACTGATTTTTCCGGTGATGCCCGGATAATCTTTCGTGTCCTGAATCGCTTTGAGCAGCGCCGCCGCGTCCGTCGAACCCGCGCGCTTGATGGCATCGGCGATCAAGTACATCGTATCGTAGCCCAACGCGGCAAACGCGTTTTCGGGATCGTGGCCGTATTCTTTGTTGTACGCGGCGATGAATTTCTTGATGCCCTCTGTGCCGCCTTGCGCGTCGATCAACGCGTGCGTCGTAAAGTACACGTTGTCGGCGGCTTTGCCTGCGACGCTTACAATGTCGGGCGTGTCGTAGCCGTCGCCGCCGATGATGGGTCCGGTGAGCCCGGCATCGCGGAATTGTTTCACGACGGGGCCCACGTTATAGGGCATTGCCGAGATGAAATAAAAGTCGGGTTGTTTGGGCAGCGCTTTGACCTTTGCAATCTGCGCGGAAAAGTCGGTCGCTTTGTCGTCGTACTGGTCTTCGAGCACGATGGTGCCGCCGTTTTCCGTGAACCGTTTCTTGAAGTAATCGGCAAGCAGCGTGGTGTATTCAACGCCCTTGTCCCACAACAAGTATGCTGTCTTGCCAAACTTGCTTGCGCCATATTCCGCGCCGACGGCGGCTTGCACGTTATCGCCGAAACACGCGAGATACGTTTTATCGCCAACTTGCGTTGGAATTTTCGGCGAGGTCGCGCCGGCGGTGATAAAAGGCAGCCCCGCTTTTTGAATGGTCGGACCACATGCCAGCACCGAATCGGTGTCGGTGAAACCGATGACCGCGATAACCTTGTCTTGTTCCACGAATTGTTTGCAGATTTGCGCGGTCACATCCATTTTGTACTGTGAATCGTGCACAATCAGCTCTACCGGGCGACCGTTGATCCCCTCGGCGGCGTTAATTTCCTTGGCGGCGAGTTTCGCGCCGTTCGCCGCGGGCAAATCCAACACCGATTCGTCGCCGGTCAAGGCAAAGCCGCCGCCGATTTTAATCGGCTCGGCGGACGCGGGGGCAGAAGTGGGCGCCGCGGGAACGGCGGTCGGCTGCGTTGGCGCGGCGGTGGGTGGCGCGGACGTTGGCTGCGCCGCGCCTCCACATGCGGCGAGCAACAAGACGCCAATCAACCCGAGTGCGAATACGAGCAATCTGATCTTCATGTTCTTCTCCTCCTGAAATAATGGGACGGTGACGCATCATCGCAGACGCCGCAATGGGATAGCATAATGCGTGATGATGCATCGGAGTGATTCGAAAACAAGCGACAAGGGATGAGCGACACCGGATGCTTTACGCAGAACGCTCATCACAAATCACGTGAACGATTTACCGTTCACTGCTTACTGCTCACTGCTCACTGATTACTGCCGACTGATTCGCACCTCCTTTCTGCCACAAACGGTCAAACGGAATTTCGCGCGAACCCAAGAGTCCTTCGCGCCGGAAAACAATAATCAGAATAAAAATCACTGCCAGCACGACCCCACTCAAGCCGTACAGTTGATTGACATCTTCGATACGGCGCAAAATTTCCGCCAACGCCATGACGAGCAGCACGCCAATCACGGAACCGCTGACCGAACCCATGCCGCCCAGCACGAGCATCGTCACGACGCGAAACGTCAAGTCAAAATAAAACACGGTCGGCGAGAACGAGGTAATGAAATGCGCATACAGCGAACCTGCGACGGCGGTAAAAAACGCGCTGACGACGAACGCTAACAGACGCGGCGGCATGGTTGCAATCCCGATGGCTTGCGCGGCGGCGCGGTCTTCGCGTTGGGCAAACATGGTGCGACCGAACGAAGAGAATTTGATGCGCCACACGACATAGATGGCAAGCACCGCCCAAACCCAAACCCACCATAGATCGGTGTATGGCGTGACATTGGAAAACGTGCGCGAGCCGCGCGTGAAATCATCGGCGTTGAACAAGATGACGCGCACGATGACGAGAAAACCCAACGTGGCGACCGCGACAAAATGCCCCGACAAACGCATCAGCACCAAACCCACCAACAACGCGACGAGCGCCACGAGGAGTGCCGCAATCAACGTTGCCAGCATAAAGCCCAGCGGGAACGGTCCAACAAAAAAATCAAAATGAACGCCGGCAAGCCACGCGGGCAAGCGCGGCAGATATTCTGCTTTTTCGCGCAAGGGCAGAGTGAGAATTGCCGAGCCGTACGCCCCGAGCGCCATGAAACCGATTTGACCCAAAGAAAAAACGCCTGTGAATCCATTCGACAAATTCAAACTGACGGTCAATATAATGAAAATGCCGACATTGATGACAATGCCCTGCCAAAACGCTTGCCCCGACGCCTGAAGCAAGGCGAGCACGACGGCGAGAATTAGGATGGCGACGAGCCAGCTCCAGAGGCGAGAATGGTTTATTTTCACGTTTACGTTTCGCGCTCATCCTTGCCCAAAATCCCATTCGGGCGAAGGAGCAGCATCAAGATCAGCGCCACAAAAACGAACGCGTCGCGATAACTGGTGAGTGAACTGGGCAAAAAGGTTTTGAAAAAATCGGCAACCGGTCCCGGCGGCAGCAAATCCCCCAGCCCCGGCAGCGCGGTCAACAAAACTTCTAACGCGCCCAAAACGAATCCGCCCAGCACCGCCCCCGCGATACTGCCAAAGCCGCCGATGACGGCGGCGATGAATGCTTTCAACACCGGCGTGAAACCCATGTACGGATTGATTTGTCCGGCTTGGACGGCAAACAACAAACCCGCGACGGCTGCCAATGCCGCCGCAATTTGAAACGCGCTCGTGACGACGCGATTGATTTTGATGCCCACCAAACGCGCGGCGACGAGGTCTTCGGCGGAAGCGCGCATGGACAAGCCCAACGTCGTGCGCGTGACAAACAACGTCAAGCCCACCAAGAGCACGACGCCGGCGCTCAAGCTCACGATATTCAAACGCGAAACCGTCAGGGGTCCTAACGCCACTGCCCCGCTCAGCACTTCGGGCGCGGGAAAGGCGATTAGGATCGGCTTTTGCATCAAACGCGTGACCAGCAGCGTGCCGTTTTGCAAAACCTGTCCTACGCCAAACGACGACAACAACAATGCCACATCGGGCGCGCCGCGCAGCGGACGATACGCGACGCGTTCCGTCAACATGCCTACGGCGACCGTGCCGCCGAGCATGATCACCACCGCCACCGGCAGGGGTAATTTCGCCCCCAGCGCGAATGCCGCGATGTAGGCGGCAATCATCATCATGTCGCCGTGCGCAAAATTGATGAGGCGCAAGATGCCAAACACCATCGCCAAGCCGACCGCCATCAAGGCATACAGCGAGCCGATGGACAGGGCGTTGATGACTTGCTGCAAGGCGTAATAGACGAGAGGCATCCGTACATTTTGAGTTTTGAATTTTGAATTTCAAATTTGAAATTCAAAATTCAAAATTACTCAACCCTGTCCCAAATACTTTTCTTCGACTTGCGGATTGTGTTTCAAGGCATCGGGCGTGCCTTCTAACGCGATGCGCCCGCTTTCTAAAACATACGCGCGGTCGGCAACATCCAGCGCCTGGTGCACCGTTTGTTCGACCAACAAGATCGTCAAACCGCGCGCTTTTAATTCCCGAATCACCTGAAAGATGCGCTCGACGATGAGCGGGGCAAGCCCGAGGGATGGCTCGTCGAGCAGCAGCAATTGCGGTTGGCTCATCAACGCGCGTGCAATTGCCAGCATCTGTTGTTCGCCGCCCGAAAGGGTGCCGCCGAGTTGGTTCAGGCGTTCTTGCAGACGCGGAAACATTTCCAGAACCCAGTCCAGGTCCCTTTGCAGCGTTTGTTCGTCGCGGCGCGCGACCGCGCCGAGGCGCAAATTTTCGCGCACGGTCAGACCGCCAAAAATGTGTCGCCCTTCCGGGCAGTGTGACACACCGACGGCGACAATGTGATCTGTCGCCGCGTGCGAGATATCTTCGCCGCGATATTCGACCAAGCCCTGCTTGGCGCGCAGGACGCCGGAAATGGTTTTGAGCGTCGTTGATTTTCCCGCGCCGTTCGAGCCAATGAGCGCCACCAGTTCTCCCGCGTTGATATGCAAGGTGAGATGGTCGAGCGCGCGAATCCCGCCGTAATACACGGATACGTTGCGCATGGAGAGCAGAGGCGTTGTTGAACTCATAGGTGCGTCGTTATGCAGACGCGATGGGTGCTTTGGTTTGTCCGAGGTATGCGGCAATGACTTCGGGATTGTTGCGCACGGTCTGCGGGTCGCCTTGCGCCAGAATTTTGCCATAGTTCAGAACTTGAATCGCGTGGCATACATTCATTACGAGCGGGATGTCGTGCGCGATTAGAATAATCGTGATGCCCAATTCATCGCGCAGCCCGCGAATGAGTTGCAGAACTTGGAGCGTCTCTTGCGCGTTCATCCCGGCGGTCGGTTCGTCCAGCAAGAGCAGGCGCGGTTTAATCGCCAACGCTCGCGCGATTTCCAATTTACGCTGCTCGCCGTACGGCAAACTGCCCGCAATTTGTGACCGGCGTTCGGCGATGCCGACGCGTTCCAACAACG
>JACQWQ010000105.1 GCA_016209205.1 Chloroflexota bacterium | reverse complement strand
TCGCGAATCTATTCGATTCGTTGCGAACTGTGTTCGCGAGCACACTTGGTGTAGTTGTTGGCGCGATTTTTCCGATGAAGGCGATGGAATACATCGCACATCGGCAGCGCCCGCCGCGCCGACCCAAAACTTTGACGCACCCCCGCAGTGGATGACGCGGTTGAGTCTGCTCAGCCATTGTATTATAATCGCCGCAATGTCATCCTGCACTGCTCGTCCGCGGAGAGTTCATCCATGCTTGCCAAAGTGATGTCTTGCGCCATAATCGGTTTAGATGGACAACTGGTTGATGTAGAAGTTGATATCGGCAGCGGACAGGTGATGTTTACGGTGGTGGGGTTGCCGGACACTGCCGTGCAAGAATCGCGCGAACGCGTCCGCGCGGCGATTAAAAATTCCGGCTTGAATTTTCCGCTCAAACGCGTTACGGTCAAGCTTGCGCCCGCCGATTTACGCAAAGAAGGTCCGGCATACGATTTGCCGATTGCGGTTGGTTTGCTCATTGCTTCGGAACAAATCACCGCTGACCTTTCTAACGCACTCATCATCGGCGAGCTTTCGCTCGACGGCACGGTGCGCCATACGAATGGCGTGCTGTCCATCGCCTTGTTGGCGCGTGAGCGCGGCATCAAAACCTTATTTGTGCCTGCCAGCGATGCGTCGGAAGCCGCGCTTATTCCCGACCTCGACGTAATTCCCATTGAATCGTTGTTTGCACTGTATGCCCATTTACAAGGATTGCAGCCCGTCGCCCCATTTCATCCGGCACTTGAATATGACCCTGACGATGTACCGTCTTATCCGGTGGACTATGCGGAAATTCGCGGACAGGAACACGTCAAACGCGCCATCGAAGTGGCGGCAAGCGGACAACATAATTTGATCATGGTGGGGCCGCCGGGCGCGGGGAAAACGCTGTTGGCGCGTTCTTTGCCTTCGATCTTGCCGCGCCTTGCCTTGCAAGAAGCACTGGAAATCAGTCGCATCTACAGCGTGAATGATTTGTTGCCGCCGGAATCGCCGTTGGTGCGCCATCGTCCGTTTCGTTCGCCGCATCACACCATTTCGTTTGCAGGTTTGATTGGCGGCGGACGGTGGCCCCATCCCGGCGAAATTTCGCTGGCGCATCGCGGGGTTTTGTTTCTGGATGAGTTGCCAGAGTTTGACTCGCGTAGTTTGGAAGGACTGAGGCAGCCGCTGGAAGACAACCGTCTCATGTAACCATCAGCCGTGTATCCCGCCGGACGTTTTCGTGGAATTGGCGCGCTTTTTACGCACGACCCAAGAATCGCTTTGAATTCAATCGCTCTACAAATCCATTCACACAAGGCACACCCGCTATGCTCGCTCAAGTTCTCTCCTGCGCCGTCCTCGGTCTCGACGGCGTGCCCGTCCAAGTCCAGGTGGATGTCACCGACGGCGGTCCGTTCTTTATCGTCGTCGGACTCCCCGATGCCTCCGTCAACGAAAGCCGCGAACGCGTCCGCGCCGCCATCAAAAACTCGGGTCACTTTTTTCCCCTCAAGCGCATTACCGTGAATCTCGCGCCCGGCGATTTGCGCAAAGAAGGTCCTGCCTACGATTTGCCGATGGCGATTGGACTGTTGCAAGCCAGCGACCAACTCACCGCCGATTTGTCCGATGCGATGATTATCGGCGAATTGTCCCTCGACGGGACGGTGCGGCACACCAACGGCGTGCTCTCGATGGCGATGCAGGCGCAAGCCGCAGGATTGAAGCGGCTGTTTGTGCCCGCGAGCGATGCGCCCGAAGCCGCACTAATTTCAGGATTGGACGTGTATCCGATTGAAAGTTTGTTTGCGCTCTACGCGCATCTGCAAGGTTTGCAGCCGATTGCGCCGCAGCGCACTGGGCTTGATTTTCAGCCCGATAGCACCGCGCCCAACGCGTGCGATTTTCAAGAAGTGCGCGGGCAGGAACATGTGAAACGGGCACTGGAAATTGCGGCGGCAGGCGCGCACAATTTGATTATGACGGGACCGCCGGGCGCAGGCAAGACGCTGCTGGCACGGGCGTTTCCGTCCATCTTGCCGCAATTGACGCTGAACGAAGCGTTGGAAGTCACGCGCATTTATTCGGTGGCGGACATGCTGCCGAATGACATGCCGCTGATGCGCTATCGCCCGTTCCGCGCACCGCATCACACGATTTCGCACGCGGGTTTGGTGGGCGGCGGGCGCTGGCCGCGTCCGGGCGAGATTTCGCTCGCCCATCGCGGGGTGTTGTTTCTGGATGAATTGCCGGAATTCGATGCGCGCAGTTTGGAAGCGATGCGCCAACCGTTGGAAGGCGAACGGATTGTTTCGATTTCGCGGGCGCAAGGGTCGCTCACGTTTCCTGCAAATTTTCTTTTGCTCGCGGCAATGAATCCGTGCCCGTGTGGTTATTACGGACATCCGACGAAAGAATGCACCTGCGCGTCGGCGCAGATTGTGCGGTATCAGAAAAAGATTTCGGGACCGCTGCTCGACCGCATTGACATTCACATCACCGTGCCGCCGGTGGAGTATGAAAAATTATCGGGCGACCGGTTGGGTGAGCCGTCGGCAAAAATTCAAGCGCGGGTGGAAAAGGCGCGCGGGAAGCAGCGCGGACGTTTTGAGAAGGCAGGCGTGACAAACTTGCAAGCGAATGCGGACATGGGACCGGCAGAGGTGCGGCAGTTTTGTGAATTGGACGACGCGGGGAAGCAATTGATGCGTGCGGCGATGAAGCAGATGAACATGAGTGCGCGGGCGTTTCATCGCATTTTGAAATTGGCGCGCACGATTGCGGATTTAGCCGAATGCGAAAAAATCGGGACACATCATTTGGCGGAAGCAGTGCAATATCGGTCACGGAGTCAGGAATAAAATCCAGCCAGTCAACGGAAAGGGCGAGAGTAGCAAAATACTCTCGCCTTTTTGTTTTCATAGCAACCATTCCACGAATCGCACTATGCACGATGAGGTGTGTCGTCGTCACCAAAGTGCCACAGTGGGGCGAGTTTGTCTCGGCGGAACTCACGCAGCCCTTCGATCAAGGCGACGTCACTTATTTTTTTCCCTTAGAGCGGATTCCGAATTGATTGGTGGTGTCAGCGTAGGGGCGACGGCTTGTCCTCGCCCATTCCAGTTGGGCAACCACAAGGGATTGCCCCTACCATCCCACAAACGAATCAGGAATTCGCTCTAATGCGTCAAGTCGAAGCGCACTTGGGCATGCGTCCGCGCTTTGGCGCCTTCGACGCCGCCTTCGATGCGTGGTATGTGTATGCCTATTTTTACGACGAATCCGCACCCACACGCGGTTTTGCCGCCGTCCCTTTTTCGGAAAAGGGGGGTTACAAAGTCAACGCACGCCAATTCGCACCCGACGGTTCGCCCTTGTGTGCCGCAGGCTTCGCCATGCCCTTGCAATTCACCTTCACCGATCGCACGAGCTGTTTGGTCGAACATGAACGCGGGAAATATGTTTGCCCGTTGTGCTTTCCACAACCGACCGGGCAGAGTTGTCCGATTCGACATCCCCGTTGGAAAAAAGGTGGCTGCACAGTGATGATGCCGACCAGCATCGGCGCACGTTTGCGTTACACGCTGGACCGCGAGCGCGCCGAATACAAAGACAAGTATCGGCAGCGTTCGGCCTGCGAGCGCATTAATTCCCAGGCGGTGGCACTCGGCATTGAACGTCCGCATTTGCGGAATGGCGCCGCAATCGCGAATCAGAACACGCTCATTTATCTCTTGATCAATTTGCGCTTCTTGCAGCGACTGCGTCAAAATCTGCGCGAACCGGAATGAGCGGTTAAAGAACAACCTTCCACCGAAAAGCGTAACCAACCAAAGCGTTGGTTACGCTTTTTTCGTCGTCTGCAAAATCCAAAGCGTAACCAACCAGCATTGGTCCAACCCTCCGGCCCGAATACGAAAACCTAACGCCTTGACCGGTTCCAACAATTGGCGGCTAATCAAATCGGCGCGACTGCTGTACAAGGTCTCGGCCACTAACGTCAGATCCAAATTGGCTTCGCGCACGATAAAGAGCATCTGATTGCCTTGCTCGGGTTCCATGCCATCCAGCATGAGGACCAAGCCATGCCGTTGGAAGTAGGCCCGCCGCGCTTCGATCTTGGCCGGTTGGGCCGCCCGCAGCAACGCGAGAAAATCGCTGCTCAAGTTGAGAATATGCCGCCGCGAGATCGGTAAGCGTTTGGCTTTCAACAACAGCGCAATTTCATCCAGCGTGCGATGTTCCCAGAAACGCCACCAGCCGATTTGGACGAGGACATCGAAGCCAAAACTGAGCCCTTTCAAACTGAGCCGGGCGGGTTCAGGCGAAACGAACAGGGCGCGACTGTTCGGACAACGGCGGCGGCTGCACTGATAGCCGCGACTTATCAGGTGGAAGCGCCCTTCCAAAGTGATAAGGACTTTATCTTGGACAGTCGCCCGACGTTCCAGTGGCGCGCCGCATTTTGGACAGCGCTGAAAGTCGGGACGAAAATACCGGAAGGGCACGCCTGCATTGTCTTTGCCCTTGATCCATTCGTCAACCTGGGAGTGATCGCCGCATTTGCCGTGATGGGCTTGGGCGGTGGATTTGTCATTTGCAATTCTCAATACCTTTGCCAATTCCCTTTTGCTCGCGCGGGATTGCGGATGTTCCACGAAGGACACAAAGAACACCAAGAAAACTTCGCGCCCTTCGTGTTCTTCGTGGATCACTCGGTTGGCGCACACGCCGAACGCGCGTCGCCAACCTCTGTATGTTCTCCATCCGAGTAATCCCGATGGGAAATAGCGGATTACTGATTCGAAAATAACCCCTCACCCCCGCCCCCTCTCCCAAAGGACGAGGGGAGATTTTCATCGTTGGTGGTGAACGGAGTTCATGTGGACTCGAATGAACTTCATTCGCATCCGCCGCGAGCAGGGGAAAATGATTTTGGCGAAGATATTGAATTCTGATGGGCGTTTTTGTTGCTGCGTCAAGGAATCGTTCGCGCAGCCGCTAGTACTGTTTTGGATTGTGCTCCACGCCGTGACACGTCAAGCTGCAGCTCCGCTGCGCCCCGTCCCATTCCAAATCACCGTTGCTATTCGCCGTGACATTCGGCGCAAAGTTTACGAGCCGGTCGCCGCTCGGATTGCCGCGCGCATTCGGTCCCTGTCCGTGAAGGCGATAGTGACATTCGCTGCACAACGCGTTGCCCTGTCCGTCGCCGGGGGTGTCAATACTCGTGCCGCCGCTGCCCATGTTTTTGATGTCTACCACATGCATCCCGTGAAAGGGGAAATTGGTATCACTGCGCGGGTCGCCGCTCTTGTCCACGTACGGCGCTTCGGCGTGACACTGGTAGCACAGCGCGAAATCGGCGGCGGCGTATGGCTCATCTTTTGGCTTGAGCACGCGATCGCGCAGATTGTTCATCAAGAGACCACGATACCGGCTCGTGTGCGGGGCGAGGCGCGCATTGCCCGCGGGCGGTGCAGCGGGCGTCGCCAGGCGATAATCCCCATGACAATGCACGCAGCGGATGACCGAATCCGTCGTAAAGTTCCATAACTTGTAGGGTGAACTGCCCGCGAGATTCGCCGCCATTTTCGCGGTGGTGTTCTTGCCCGGCGCTTGTACCGGATGATATGAAGGATTGGCGGGATTGAGCTCGACGCCTTTGTCTTGTTTCTGGTAGGACGGCTGGCTATAACTCAACAAGGTCGTGAACGCCGAATGACATTTGAGACAGAGTTCGTACTCGTACGTGCTCGTCTCTTTCCAGTTGAACGCGGGTTGCGTTCCGGCGGCCCCATTCACCACGCCGACGCCGCTGATTGCGTTCAGCGCGCCGGACACCGCCCAACCGTTCGCCGTACTGCTGGTCAGTGAGGACTCGGCGGTGTGCGAATTGTGACAGTCGCTGCACGGCGGTGTGCGAATTGTGACAGTCGCTGCACTCGGCGTGACGTTCCAGAACGCCCCCAAATTCATTGTTCCGCGCGGCGCTGTGCGCCGAGGGCGTGGTCGCGGGATGCGCATAAAAGGAACTCGTACCGGAATTGTTGGGCGGCACATTGGTATCGGCGTATTGGCTCTGGATGTTTTTGGTTGAAACGGAACCATCGTGACAGCCAAAGCATACATTGCTTTGGGCGGGCGCGCCTGTCAAGAGGTTGCGATTGCGCGCGGTTTGTCCGCGATGGCAGCTGGCACATTTATCCGTTTGGGCAATGTATGAGCCGTGTGGATTGGTAGAGCTGCTGCCCAAGGCGAAACGTCCTTTACCTCGATCCGTCGAGTCTTGAACGCCAAAGGGATCAATCCCATAGTATTGGGGTTGCGTCAGCTGGGGTGACGGAAAAGATTCCAGCGCCAGCTGGGCGACCGTTTCGCCGACCAGCCGCCCATTGTCGGTGAGGCGAAAGTAATAGCTCCTGCCGTATTCGGCATTCGCCGTCGCGCTCACACTGAATTCGATCTCGGTGTAGGAGAGGGCATCGAGCGTCAACGTAGCCGCCGGGTTCTGTTTTGTAAAGACGCGACCTTCCTGCGGCGTACCCGCATCGCGTCCCAAACCAAAATGGCGCGGTGGAATCATTTCGCGATTGTCAACCGTTCTAACGGGACGGATGAAAAAAGGTTCTCCATTCTTGGCGGCTTGGCTTGCGACGGGGACAAAGCCATAGTTCGGGCGCGCGCTCCATTCAAGGCGCGGCTTCCACTGCACCGGATCCGGCTGTGCGTTGACGACGCGAAAGCGTACGCGGAACGGCTTGAAACGCGGAATCTGCGCGGCGGGCTGGTCGCGCTTGGCGGCAAACGTCATGTTGGCAATCGGATCATTCCTGCCGATGCGATAGTGGCTAATTGACAAGGGGTGCTCGAGCACGATGGACGCTGACTCGTTCGCCAGTATTTTTTCCCCGCGCGTCAAAACACTTTGAAACGTGTATTCAGGCGGGGGCAGAGCCGCAGCGGGACTGGACAGCGTGTAGGTCTTGGTGATGATCGCGCCGGCGTTCAGCGGACGCAGCGACCATTCGATTTTCTGCGTGCTCTCATCTACTCTGCTCAGCGTGCCGTTGCCGCTGTCCAGCACTTGCCAGGCGCGGGGAAAATAATCGGTGAGCACGCTCGAGTTCAATGGCGCTAGGGAAGACAATGCCATCTGCATTTTGATGCTGGTGTCCGGCGCGACCTTTTGGGGCGAGACGCCTAGCCCGCTCAGCGTGCGATAAATTTGCAGCGACCCGCGCCGCGTTGTGACTTGTGCGTGCACCGGTTTAAACCCCTTGACCGACGCGCGCACGGTTGTGACGTTGGCATCCTTGGCGCTCGCCTCGGCGCTTGCCGAAACGCTCAGTGTCACCGTTGCGCTTTCGCCCGCTTTGAGCTGGACGCGATCTGTATCCAGCGTCGAAGTAAAAAATGCGGCTTGGCTGTCGGTCACGTTCAGTGCGACGGTGATTTTGGTCGAAAGAGTATTCGTGAGCGTGACAAGATAGATAACGCGCTCGCCGGGATGAATAGTGGATTCCAGCGGCTCAAGCACAAGCTGGATGGCGCTCGTCGGCTTGGCGGAGGGCGTACTCGTTGGCGTCGCGGTCGTGGTTAGCGCAAGAGTCCCGGTCGGCGTAGCGGTTTTGGTCGGCTTGCGCGTTCGCGTGTGCTGGACGGTCTCTGTAGGCGCAGGAGATGGTGTGACGAAAGGGGTTTTCGTTTGCTTGGGTCGTTTCGTCTTTGTGGGAGTTTGCGTTGGTGTGTGCGTGGGTTTGAGTTCGCGTGTCTTTTTTGACGCGGGCGCGGCAAAAGCCGCCGAATGCGCCTGTGAATCTTTCACGAGCGCGGCGGCAGCGGGCATTGGTTCGAGCAGAGCAATAACCCACAGCCCGAGACAGAGAACGCCAAGCACGGCAAGCCCCATCCAGAGGCGATGCCGTCGAATCGTATCCATTCTGCTCAATGTCTCCCGCGTCATGTCCTTCCAAACCACATCGGATGGGGCAACCACAAGGGATTGCCCCTACGTTCTCACCCCACACGGTGGGCAACCACAAGGGATTGCCCCTACGGTCCGCGCAAACCTTTGTGACACGTTTCGCAGGGCGCGGTCGTCGGTTCGAACGTAGGGTGAATCCCTATCCTGCCCGGTGAATTTTTGGGCGCGGGCGTCAGAGTCCCTACTCCGCTTTGGGCTGGGCTGCGCGTCGGCGACGGCAGCGGGTGCACGCGTGAGGTCGCGCGCGCGGGTGCGGCTACGGTCAAATCGCCGATGGAGGGCAATTCCAGCGTGCTGGTCGCCGCGCGCGTCGGCTGCGGCGCGATGATGGTTTCCGCCATCTCTGGCGCGATGATCTGTTCACGCTGCGCCCGGTCATTTAGAAAGAGTGCGACAAAAAAGACATTCAAGATGAGGACCAGTGCGCCCAGCACAATCACGCCGCCCACGAAATAATGTCCCTCAATCCATGCGGCAAATCCTCTTTTTTCCTTCACGCGCTCAACTCACTTTTGCCTATCTCTGCTGCGGACCCTGGCGGTTGACTTGTGTCCGCGCCGGAAGGGACATGAAAGCCAGCCAACTCGCTGTCCAGGCGTCGTGCGGTTTCCTGCAAGTGCGCCAGCTCGGCAGCGGACGCGGAAGCGTTCGCGGCGAGCTGGGCAATTTCCTGATTCAATCCCTGTGCGTGCGCTTGCAGCGTGAACACCCGACGACTCAGCTCGGTCAGCATGTCGTTGGTTGCCGCCTCCAATTCCGCGAGCTCATCGCCGCGCCGGAAATGAATCGCGCGCGGCAGTTTGCCCTGTCCGATTTCGCGCAGCGTGCGCGCGAGCCGGTACGCCGGACCCGCGATGCGGTGCGTGTAAAAAATAAGCAGCACCGCACCCAACGCCAGCCCGCCCAGATTGATCAGGGTCAAGGTCGGCAGCAAAAGCTCTTGTACATTCCGAATCGTCAGATGCGCTTGCAAATATGTCGCCGTGAGATCGCGGTTTGCCAGAATATAGAAAATCAAACTAGACACGACGAGCAAAATCAAAAAGACAAGTTCGATCCCCACGAGCAAACGGGGCTGTGAACTTTCGCGCAGAAAGAATTTCTTCCTCGGGTATTTCGTCATAGGCGGAGTCATAGTTTCTACTGCTTGAAATCTTGATGACACGAGACGCACAGTGCGCCGTCACCCGGCAAGCTCAACAGGTAGCGATACGGCGCCGTATGGCTGCGGTGACAGGTGCTGGTACAGGTCATCATTTGACCGGTGTTGGGATCAATCACGTTTTCGCCCACCGGATGGCTGATGCCCAACTCGCTGCGCGTATGGCAGGAATAGCACAGGTCAATTTCGTTCTGCATGTACCGCCGCTGAGTTTCCGGTACATGAAAGCGTTCGTGGCAGTCAAGGCAGCGTCCTTCGACCTAAGGGCTGTGCTTGAACGGCTGTTCCTCACGCTTGAGTTCGGCATGGCAGCCGCTATCAAAACAGGGATTGGTTTCAGGCGCCGCCGTCTCGACCGCGTCGGATTGCCCGCGCCCAAGTGTCGGCGCTGTTGCAACACTCGATGAGCGAATTGAATCTTGGTTAGATGCAGCCAACTGACAGCCCGCCAGTAAAACGAATAGCAACAAGATCCCCAACCCCTCACGCAACCGTACGACCGATGCCTTTGGTATCATTGAATCCGTATGGCGGGGTTCAAAACCTCCGAGGATCGCATGAACACCGGAGGTTTTGAACAGGCGACTGTGCAATTCAAGCTGATGCACTAGAGCGGATTCCTGTTTGTTGAAAGGCAGTGGCAATGCATCCGCTGAAGCGGACGCGGTTCGTCCGATGCATCGGCGCGCATTGCAGACTGCTGTCCGCCAACGCGCAGTCCAACTGCGCTCTAACAGATCCCTTGCGCCAATTCGGAATTCGCTCTAGTTTCTTGCGTGCGGGACAGCGCGCGGCTATTGCTGCTTGATGGGAGTATGACACATCGTGCAGTCGGCGCGACCCTCTACTTTGTGCGGAATCTGCGGCGGCATATTCTTGACGGTGCCGTGGCACATCGTGCACATCGCGTCAGTGCGTTTCCCATGCGAAATAGGCAGCGCCTTGACAACGGTCTGGTTATGGCACGCGGTGCAGGTTGGGCGATCCGCCACTGTATGCGGAGCGTTAGGCACGGTCAATGATTTCTCGTGACACACGAGACACATTACGTCGGTGCGCGCCGCGTGACTAATCGGTAGTACGACTACGCCCTTATCTCCATGACATTGCGTACACGATTCGCGTCCCGTGAGCGGGTGCGCGATGGCAGGCGGTGGGTTTGCTGCCGGTTCGTGGCAGGCAAAGCACATGCCGTCGTTGCGTTCGCTGTGGCTTTGTGGCAGCGCCACCATTTTGGTGCCCGAGTGACACCCTGTACAGGCCTCGCGGCCGCCCGTCGCATGTGCAATGACCGGAACGGTCTTGCCGGATTCGACGTGGCAGGTGGTACACATCTTGTCGGTGCGATCGGCGTGTGTGGCAGGAAGGGTCACCATGGCTTTCTCGGCGTGACATTGGGTACACGGTTCGTGCCCGGCTTTTTTGTGCGCGATCTGCGGAACGGTGAGGTTGCTCTCGTGACAAAGCGTGCACATCTGGTCCGTTCGGTTAGCGTGTGATTCTTGCAGCACGACCAGTTTGCCCGCGCCATGACAATCACGGCAAGTCGCCTTGTCCTTGGTGTCATGCGCGATGGCAGGCACGGAATCAACTACAGTGGTATGGCATGTGCGGCACACTTGATCGGATCGCCCGGCGTGTGAAGCAGGCAATGCGACGACCTTTTCTGCCGCGTGGCACTC
>JACQWQ010000266.1 GCA_016209205.1 Chloroflexota bacterium | reverse complement strand
TGCCGCGTTCACCGCATTCACCGGCATCGGCATCGCGTATGCGCGTTTGAACAAGAACGTTTTGATTCGAGTCGGCGCGCCGTTTGCCGGATGGACGCTGGCGGTGGTTTTGCACGGGACGTTCAATGCGTTGTTGAGCACCGAAAGCGGTGCAGGTTTGATATTCGCATTGTGCGTCAGTTGGCTGAGCTGGCTCACCATCTTTGCGCTGCTGGTCTGGGCAATCCAGCGCGACCGGGCGCGGATACGGCTGTACCTGCGCGACGAAGTGGCGCGCGGGGCAATGACGTCGGCGCAGTACGAGGTCGCGTGTTCCGCGTTCACGCGTTCGATGGCGCGTTTTGGTTCCATCGGTTCGGGTTCGTTTTGGCAGACGCGGCGCTTTTATCAAGTGTGCGCGGAATTGGCGCAGAAAAAAGAACAGTTGGAAAAATTTGGCGACGAGCGCGGCAATGCGGATAAAGTGGAAAAATTGCGCGCCGAGTTGGTGCAATTGGCGATGGTGGCAAAATCCTGAGTTGGCGTCTTTTGGCGGCGCGTGGGCTGGCGTTGGCAGTCGTTTTCGATTTAGATAGTCAAAAGAAATTGCAAGGAAATTATCAAATTCGACACGCGTTATTACGACTATGGCATTCCGGTGCAATTCACGAAACCGGCGGACGCGGCGCCGTTGCCGCAGTAAACCGGCGGACGACCTGAGGGCGTATGAACAGTTTCATTCGCGCGTTTTCCGAAATTACCAAAAACGATGTCCCGCTCGTCGGCGGCAAAGGGGCAAACCTGGGCGAAATGACCTGCGCAGGTTTGCCCGTCCCGCCCGGCTTTTGTGTTGTCGCGGACGCGTACCGTGAATTCACCGCGCACGCGCAAGAGACGATTGCGCGCATTTTGAACGAAACGCGCATGGACGACGCGGACGATGTGGAAAACAAAACCGCGCAGCTGCGCGAATTTCTTATCATGCAGCCGATGCCTATTGAGATTGCGGAACAAGTCCGTGCGGCATATCTTGAATTGGCGCGGGAAATCGAGGGCAGAGAGGGCGGAGAGGGCGGGGAGGGCGGAGAGGGGGCTGAGGGGATTGGCGATACGCGATACGCGATAGGCGATAGGCAATCCGCGATGCGCGATTCGCGAATCCGTGTCGCCGTTCGTTCGTCCGCTACCGCCGAAGATTTGCCCGACGCGTCGTTCGCAGGACAACAAGATACGTACCTGAACGTGCAAGGTGAAGACGCGCTGCTCGAACATGTGAAACGCTGTTGGGCGTCGTTGTGGACGGCGCGCGCGGTGATGTATCGCCACAAGCAGGGATACGCCCACGATCAGGTCGCGCTCGCGGTCGTCGTCCAAGCCATGATCGAGAGCGAGGTCGCGGGGATTTTGTTTACCGCCAATCCGGTGAATCAAAACCGCGCGGAAATGGTGCTCAACGCGAGTTGGGGTTTGGGCGAAGCGATTGTGGCGGGACTCGTCACGCCCGATACGTGGATCGTGCAAAAGGACGGGGGGATTCTTGAACGCGACATCGCGACAAAAGATTTGGCAATCGAGTATGCGCCGGGCGGCGGCACGCACGAGGTCGGCGTTGCAGATGAAAAACGCGACGCGCCAAGTTTGGACGACGCGCAATTGCAAGCCCTCGCCGCGTTGGGGGTCCAAGTCGAAACGCACTATGCACGCCCGATGGACATTGAATGGGCGTACGCGCGCGGAAAATTTTACATGCTCCAAGCGCGTCCCATTACGACGCTCGCCACGGAATCGTCACCCGTCACCCGTCACCCCGACGTGTCATCACGCACTCCGCGTAACCTGAGCACTATGCGTGATGACGCGTCGCCGTCACCTACGCAATCTCCAATCTCTAATCTCCAATCTCTCCCCGGCGAATACAACCGCAGCATGTTCATCGAAATCTTTCCCGACCCCTTGTCGCCTGCGTTTCTATCCGTCATTGCGCCGCTGTTTCACTCGATGCTCGATTTCACCTTCGAGACGCTCGGCTTTACGCCGCCCCGCGATATTCCTGCCATCGGCGTGTTTTACAATCAACCATATTTTCATCGCGAGTACATCGAAGCGGCGTTCGCGCCGTTATCGCCGCAGGTGCGCGCGGCGTTGGTCACACAAATCGTCAACCCCTTTGGCAAGCACGAACGCAAATTGCCGACGGAGGCATCGCCCGCGTTTTTGGGCATGGTCGCGCGCCTGTTGCGTTTCATGACCGGTTTTCCAAAACAGCTGCCCGGCTTGATCGCCGCATATCGCGTCGAGATTGACCAATTAAACGCGCTGCCAATTCGAGACCTATCCGACCACGAAATCCTTGCTCGCATTCGCGATATGTGTTACGACCATGCGAGCAAACTGCTGAATTACGATTTCCTGATGATCGCCCTCATCGGCATCACCTATCAAATGCTCGGTTCGGTGCTGGAGCGATACTATGGCGACGATACGGAGCAGATTCGCGCGAAACTTATCAGCGGCGTCACGGGCAACGTGACGATGGAGACCAACAAGAAAATTTGGGATTTGGCGCAGTCGGCGAAACAAAGCGCGTCGGTGCGCGAAATTTTGCGCATTAACTCCCCTCTCCCATTGGGAGAGGGGCTGGGGGTGAGGTCCGACGTGCGCGAGAAACTGCAAGCGGATGGTGACGGGCGCATCTTTCTCGCGGAACTCGACGCCTTTTTGGAGCAATACGGGCATCGTGAAATTCGCATGGACATTTTATATCCGACGTGGAGCGAAGACCCGTTGCCGGTTCTGCAATTCATTCGCGGGTATCTCGATGTGGACGAACAAGCCAGCCCGCGTCGCCAAGAAGCGCGCCTCGTACAGGAACGCGAGCAATTGGCGCAAGAGGTCAGCGTACACGTGCAGCGCGATGTAGCGGGGCGCTTTGCCATTGCGCCGTTGTTTCAATGGGTGCTGAAAAACACACAGGCGCACACGCGCGAACGCGACACGATGCACTTTGAATTGACGCGCCTGTTTCCGCCGCTGCGCCGCTGTCTGCTCGAACTCGGCGCGCGGTGGCAATCGCAGGGTTGGTTGGATGAGACCGACGACATTTTCTATTTGACGCTGGAAGAAATGCAAGAACTTGCCGCGTCGCCGCACGCGCGGCGCGAGGTGATTCAAACGCGCCGCGCGGAATTTCAAGAAAATTTGGAACGCACTCCACCTCCCATCGTGCGCGATGGCGTTGGCGTGGAGATTGTGCGTACGGCGAGCGGCGAACATGTTGACGGTCAACTGCGCGGCATTGCAGGCAGTCCCGGCGTCGCAACGGGAATTGTGCGCGTGGTGCGCGGACCACGGGAATTTGAAAAATTGCAGCGCGGGGAAATTCTCGTCGCGCCATTGACGAATCCGGTGTGGACGCCGCTATTCGCGATTGCGGGCGGTATCGTGACGCAGGTCGGCGGAATTCTTTCGCACGGCGCGATTGTCGCGCGCGAATATGGCATTCCCGCCGTGATGGCAGTGCCCGACGCGACGAATCTTTTGCACGATGGGCAAGCTGTGACGGTGGATGGAAACCGGGGAATTGTAATTTTGGAAACGTGATGTGGGCACCACGTTTCCAAAATTACATCGAAAGAGATGCTTTTTGGTTCCGTATTCGGCGGTTATCTGCTCGGCTCGATTCCCGTCGCGTGGATTTTGACGAAACTGGTCGCGGGGCGCGATTTGCGCGCGTTGGGTTCGGGGAATGTGGGGGTGCTGAATACGGCGCTGTCGGTGCATCGTTGGACCGCAGCGCTGGTTTTTTGCGCGGAGATTTTCAAAGGCGCGTTCGCGGTGCTCGTGCCGCGTTACTTGGGCGCAAACGAATTTGTGATTGGCTTGACGGTGATTGCGACGATTGTGGGAACGCGTTGGTCGGTGTGGCTGAAATTTCGTGGTGGGCGCGGCAACACGGCGGCTGCGGCAGCACTGGCGGTGTATTCACCGTTGTCGCTCCTGACAATGGTTGTCATTTATTTCGGCGCGCGTTTTTTATTGCGCAGTAATTTTTTGGCGATGCGCGTCGCGTTGCTGACTTGGCCGTTTGTCTTTGGATTCATCACGCAATCGTGGTTCTCGGTTTTGTTCGGTGCGGTCTTTTCGCTCCTCTTTCTTTCCACACATCACCCCGAGACGGACGATCATCTCTTGCTGAAACAGAAATTTCCAACGCTGTGGGCATTTTTGACCGCGCCGCGCCGTGATCGGTAGGCGAGCCCTTGTGGTCGCCCAAATGGGGTTCGCGCAATCCTATGCGGGTTCGCGCAATTTTTCTTCGAGCAGTTGATTTACCAATTCACTGACCGAGATTTTACGCTGGCGCGCGCGCTTGGCGAGTTCGCGCGCAATCTCGCCCTTTACAGGTACGAACTCATCTTCACCCAACGTGATGTTGAAATGAACATCACGTTGAATGTCGTCGTAATCTGCCAGACTGTGCGTACTCCAAAACTCTTCGAACTCTTCAACGCTCTTGAAGCGGTCTGGAATTGGATCACGCAATGGCTTACTTGCGCCCATACTGTCTGCGCTCCTTTTGTTCCATCTCGCGTGCACTTGATACTAGCGCGACGCGTGACAATTTGTAGATGAAAAAGACAACCACGTATCTGCCACTGCCTGCTCTGCCATAGGCAACGTATACATCTTCGCTTGGGTGTTGTCCCTTTTCAAGAAAGCGAATTCGCGGGTTGTTCTGCATAACCTCGAACACTTCTTGGACTCGGACATTGTGCTTGCGCTCCAATTTGTCCACGTCGAGAATGTCAACTCGCGTAATGTCCATCGCAATTTCCTCTCGCTGCTCAAACTATAGCACTCGCATCGGGGCGCGTCAAACTGCGTTTCGTTATTTGGGAAATATCCTCCCAAGACGGACGATCATCTCTTGCTGAAACAGAAATTTCCAACGCGGTGGGCGTTTTTGACCGCGCCGCGACGAAACAAATAATTTTGGGAAAAACAGGTAGGGAAGGGCTTGGCGTGAGACCGACCAGTCCATTTTGGGAACCGCGTCGCCGATTCCACTGACCCGTCCACTTTCCCCGACGGTCGTTGCAACTATAACTGTGACGGCAACAAAGCCGGCAATGTTTTTGCCGCCGGAGATGCTGCCCAGCGCGGCGGAACAGATTCCAACTCCCGTAACAAGTATGATGGTTATTGTGGCATTCAGTCCCGTTGAATTAACGCTTACCAATCCGAAAGGACAACGGCTTGGGTATCAACCCGGAGCAAATGGAGAGCTGGTTCAGGAAATACCATAGATATACATGAAATCAGTTGGGATTTTGGGGATGGCACAACTCGCAGAGAGTCTCACCTTTCACGGGATCGAAAGATGCACTTCATCGCCTTAATCGTTCCTGTCAGTCTCACACGAATCAATTCGTTACTACGGGTTATTTTCTGAGGAGAATTCAATGACCCCAATCATCAGCTGTTTTTGTATTTGGTCACCTTGCTTTTCTTGTTCGACACGTTACACACGGTCGTCACGTTGAACTATGCCGCGCTGTTTCCCGAAATGTACACCACCCTGGCAGACCGCGCGCAAATGTCATCGTGGCGGCAAATCTTTGCGGTTATCGGCGCCGCGTTGGGCATTGCGCTCCCGCCCGTGCTGTATGCCACGTTCGGCTGGGGCGCGTTCGCATTGTTTATCGGCGTCGTCACTGCCGTGACGCTGTACATCTCACTGTTTGGTTCGCACGAACGCGCGCGCCAGGCGAATCAAGATGCACTGCCACTGCGCGCGGCATTAAAAGCCACGTTTCGCAATCGCTCCTTTGCCGCTTATATGGGCATGCAAGTGATGCTCCAATTCGCTTTTCTGCTCATCATGGCGGTGATTCCGTTCTATGCCAAGTATGTGCTGAATGCTTCGGAAGAGATTACTTCGCTGTTGCTGGGGGCGACACTGGTGGTGGCAGGCATATTGCTTTTGGGGTGGGGACGGATTGCGACGCGCGAATGGCACTTGTATCTCGTGCTGCACGATTCCTACGTGCTCGACGAACCGAACCGCCAAGTGAT
The DNA here is from genome assembly GCA_016209205.1 of Chloroflexota bacterium. Classification (GTDB taxonomy): domain Bacteria; phylum Chloroflexota; class Anaerolineae; order UBA4142; family SHND01; genus SHND01. The sequence goes on along the minus strand of JACQWQ010000266.1, from coordinate 14,571 downwards.
GAGCCGCTTGTATATCAGCGAAGGCACGTTCAATCGCACGCGTCGCCGCGCGCTACGCGCGTTGGCAAAGGCATTGGCGGAATACGAAGCGGCGAGTTGATGGTGGGACGGCGCGTTTGATTCGCGCGTGTGCTAGTGCTACAATCGGGCGCACAGTGGAAACGGCGCACAGCTTGGCTGTGCTGCCCGACGAAACCCTCAAGGAGAACTGGTATGAGCACTTTAGCGGATTACACGCAAGACGAGATCGAAAAAATGATGGCAGCGCCCATGCTCGTCTCGATGTATGTGATGGGCACGGCGCTTTCCGGTCCGGTCGGCTTGGTCAAAGAAATGATGGCGGGCGTGGAAACCGCGATCAAGACAGCCCAAGACGCGGCGCCGGATTCCGTATTGCACACCTTGTTTGCCGAGGACACCATCAAGCTCCAGCAAGACAAGCTACAGCAAGAGACCAAAGAGAGCACGCAGGGCGCGCAGAACATGGAAGAGGCCAAAGCCAAGATGCTCGACGATTTGAAAACAGCAGTTGGCTTTATCGCCGCCAAAGGTTCGCCAGCAGAAGCGGCTGCCTACAGACAGTTGATGGTCACGGTTGCCGAGAACGTGGCGCACGCGGCAAAAGAAGGCGGCTTTATGGGCATCGGCGGCGTATTGGTCAATGACGCCGAAAAGCAAGCCCTCGACGAAATTAGCGCGGCGGTCAATGCGCCCGCCGCCGCGGCTCCGCCCGCGAGTGATGCGGCTGCACCCGCCGCGACCGCATAGAACCGAGAGCAAATTCCGAATTGGTTCAAGGGTTGTGTTAAAGCGCAAGTTGTTCCGATGCGGTTGCAGTGCATCGGCTGCGCGTTAGCTGACGGCAGTCGGCAATGCAACTGCACTGCCACTGCCTTTGAGAAAATAGGAATTCGCTCCGGGTGCTCTAACCCGAAGGAGTTTGACACCACGTCACCCGGGTCATCCCTTCGGGTGCTTTTTTTCCCGCTCCGCGTTTGCAGGGAACAACGCGCCATCACCTGCATACGTTCCAGTGTGGTGCTGCGTTGAGAGCACAGTCATGCAATTCTTGTGGTCTCCAGTTTTGTGGCTGCTTGCACTGGTCCCATTGTTCGGCGCGGTCTATGTATGGTTTCAAACGCGGCGGCGTAAATACGCGCTGCGCTACGCGAGTCTCGCGCTCGTGCGCCCGGCCGTGGATCCGCGGGCGCGTTGGCGGCGCTACCTTCCGCCCGCGTTGTTTTTTCTCGCCCTGGCGCTAATGCTGGTCGCGCTCGCGCGTCCCGTCGCGCTGATCCGTACGCCCTGCCAAGAAGGCATCGTCATTCTCGCGTTGGATTCGTCGCTCAGTATGCGCAATCAAGACATGCAGCCCAACCGGTTCGAGGCGGCATTGCGCGCGGGGCATACGTTCATCGAAAAACGCGCGCCGGGGGCGCAAGTGGGCATTGTGGCGTTCGCAGGCAACGCCGCGATTTTGCAACTACCGACCGACGACGAAGAAGATTTGCACGCCGCGCTCAACCGTTTGTTTTTGCAGCGCGGCGCCGCCATCGGCAGCGGCATTCTTACTTCGCTCGAAGCAATTGCGCTGGCGCAGCAGGGCAAACCTGCGGCGTCGAATTCGTCCACCGAACCATTGCCGTCGCCGACGCTTGCGCCGGTCCCGCCCGGTACGGTAATTCCCGCAATCGTGATTTTGCTGACGGACGGACAAAATCGCAATGGACCGGATCCGATAGAATCGGCGCAGACGGCGCTGGCAAGTGGCGTGTGCGCGTCTACACGGTCGGCATCGGCTCGCGCAATCCGGTCAATGCGCCGAATCCATTTGGCGGCGGAAATTCCGGACGCAGTTTTGGCGGCGGCGGCTTTCGCGCCGAGTTGGACGAAGACACACTGCGCGCAATTGCAGATGCCACCGGCGGCGAATATTATTACGCCGCGAACGAAACCGAGCTGGAAAAGATCTACGCCAACATGGGCTTGAACATCGTGTTGAAATTGGAAAAATCGGAACTCACTGCGTATTTCAGCGCCGTCGCCGCAATGTTGTTGATCCACGAAGGACACGAAGGGCACCAAGATTCTTCGTGTGCTTTGTGTCCTTCGTGGATCACTCGGTTGGCGGACATGCTGAACGCACGTCGCCAACCTCTGTTTTGCCGCCATCGGTTTGTCGTTGTGGTGGGGAATGCTGCATTGAACGTACGCGCTTGTTAAAGCGCAGTTGGACTGCGCGTCACCTTGCGGCAGTGCAACTGCCTCCTGACCAAAGACATGTCACTCACCCTTTTGCCCCTCTTTGTTTTAGGTTTAGCGCTGCTCGTGGTCGGCGCGGATTTGCTCATCCGCGGGGCGTCACGGCTTGCCCTCGCCTTGGGTATTTCGCCGTTGGTCGTCGGTTTGACCGTCGTTGCCTACAGCACGAGCGCGCCCGAACTGGCGGTAAGCGTCTCTTCGGCGACGGCGGGACAGCCAGACCTTGCCATCGGCAACGTCATCGGCAGCAACATTTTCAATGTCCTCTTTATCCTCGGTATCGCGTCGCTGCTCGTTCCCCTCGTCGTCGCCCGGCAGTTGATTCGTTTGGACGTGCCGGTCATGCTCGCCGCGTCCATTGGGTTGTATGTCTTGGGTGTGGACGGAAATATCTCGCGCGGGGATGGAATCATGCTGTGCGCGAGCATGTTGATGTACACCGGCTGGATGCTTTATTCGAGTCGCCGGGAAAGCCGCGCGATGCAAACGGACGCCGCCGCGGCGGGCGAGCTCAAGCGCGCGACGGCACGCGAATACATTCGCAATCTCGCGCTGTTGGGCATCGGCGTGGGCGCGTTGGTGCTCGGCGCGCAGTGGCTGGTGGAAAGCGCGACAGGGTTCGCGCGCGCGTTCGGCGTCAGCGACCTGGTCATTGGGTTGACGATTGTGGCGGTCGGCACGTCGCTGCCCGAAGTCGCCGCATCGGTGGTTGCCAGTTTGCGCCGCGAGCGCGACATTGCGGTGGGCAACGCGATTGGCAGCAACATTTCCAACATCCTCTTGGTGCTGGCGTTGACGGCGGTGGTCGCGCCAAACGGGCTGCCCGTGCCCGCGTCCGCGCTGCAATTTGATCTGCCCGTCATGATCGGCGCGGCGCTCGCATGCGTCCCGATTTTCTTTACGGGCAAATTGATCGCGCGCTGGGAAGGCGCGCTGTTTCTCATGCTCTATGTTCTATTTACAATCTATGTGTTCTTGTCGGCGACGCAAGCGTCCATCTTGCCCGAGTTCCAGGCGGCATTGATCTTTTTCGTGATTCCGCTGGTCGTGGCGACATTGCTCGGCACGACGCTGCGTGCGGTATGGTTGGAACGCGTGTCAACGAATAGTGCGATTGAACGGCATCGCAACGAATAAACGAATAGCGCGCACATCATTCGTTTATTCGTTTCCAATTCGTTGACACTGATTTTCCTCGCTACCCCAAAAAACCAAAAATTGGCGACCCGTGTTAACCGTTGCCCGCACGTGACCGTAGAAACTTTCGGATTACCGCGAATCTGTGCGAATGGACGCGAATTTTTGCGCACATTCGTTGCGCGCACAGGTTCGCGGTTTTCCTATGAAAAATGTAACGGGGGCCAAGGCAAGCTGCACGGACAACTTCCATGAAAAAATTTTCATTCGTTTTTATTTTAATGTTCTGGTTACTCGCCGGTGCAATTATTCACGCCGCGCCGCCGCCGCAAACGCGCGGGGACGCGTTCGAATCGGCGCCTTGTACCACGTTCAAAATTTCGGGCGACGCGTTCGAATGCGGCTATGTGCGCGTGCCCGAACAGCACGCCCAGCCAAATGGCAAACAAATCAAACTCGCCGTCGCGATTTTGCCGCGCACGTTGTCCGCGCGCGCGAACGAGCCACAAAACGCGTTCGTCGTCGCGCAAGGCGGACCCGGCGGCAGCACGCTCGATACGTTCGCCAATTTCTTCAAACTGGGCTATTACCCTGCGGTTACCGATCTCAATAAAGAGCGCGACATTGTTTTGTACGATCAACGCGGCACGTTGTACGCGCAGCCCAATTTAATGTGTCCCGAAGAATTGGAACTCACGTTCAACACCATCGAGCAAGACCTTGCGGCAGAAGAAGCGCTCCAGCGCGGCGAAGCCGCGGCGCTGGCGTGTCGTGAACGACTGGCGCGAGAAGGAATCAATCTTGCGGCATACAACAGTGTCGAGAATGCATTGGATGTGGAAGATTTACGCCGCGCGCTCGGGTACGCCAAACTCGATTTTTACGGCGTTTCGTACGGCACGCTGCTCGCGCTCCATGCCATGCGCGCGACGCCCCAAACTTTTCGCAGTGTCATTCTCGACGCGGTGGTGCCCGCGCAAATGAACCCGAACGCGTTGGCGCCGCAATCCATGCACCGCGCGTTCGAGCAATTGTTCATGGCATGTGCGCAAGACACCGAGTGCCAACGCGCGTTCCCAAATCTCAAGCAAGTGCTGTACGAAACTGTGGAGGCGCTGGACAAGCAGCCCGCGCGCGTCAACCTCACGGACGGCGACACAGGCAAGTCGTACAATGCCGTGCTCGACGGCGACACGTACCTCAATTTGCTGTTCCAATTCATTTACAATTCGGAGTTGATTCCCGCGCTGCCGAAAATGATTTACGCGGCGCGCGATGGGAATTTTGATTTACTGCGTGTGTATTGGCCCCTCGTCGCGTTTGATCGGACGTTCGCCAGCGGCATGTACTATTCCGTGATGTGCGCCGAAGACGCGGATTTTACGGTGAGCGACCTCGCGCTGCAAGGCGTGGACACGCACATTGCGACGCCGCAAAAACGCGATACGGCGGCATTTTTGCAGCTGTGCCAAAAATGGAACGTGCCGCAGCTGGGCGCAGCCGCCGACGCGCCCGTAACATCCGACATTCCGACGCTGGTGCTTTCGGGCGAATTCGATCCGATTACGCCCCCCCCCTTCGGCCAAGCCGCCGCCGCAACGATTCAACCGAGTTATGCGTTCGTGTTTCCCGCGTATGGGCACGGCGCGTTGACGAGCGGTAATTGTCCGAATCAAATGATCGCAGAGTTTGTACGCGATCCCTCGCGCGCGCCGAACGCGCAGTGCATCAAAGACGTCGCGCGCGTTCCGTTCATCACCCCGGCGACGCATCTGTTTTCCTCCGGTCTGGGTGAAATCCAATCCGCGATGCTGCGAGCCAAAATCGAACCGTTCATCGTGCCGCTGCTGCTGATTTTGACCTTGCTCACGGTGTTCCTCATCGGACCACTGGTGTGGTTGGTGCGACACTTGCAAAAGCGCCCGGCGGAGGCAAACCGGTTTGCGCGCCTCGCGCCGTGGTTCGCCGCGCTCGCGGGGATGTTCGGCGCCGCGTTTTTTGTCGCGCTGTTTATTCTCGTTTTGAGCGTCGCGCTGTCGAATGATAATACCATCGGCCTCGTGCTCGGCGCGCCGCGGGCGTTCGCCCTTGTGTTCGTCGTGCCGCTGCTTTTTGGATTGAGCGCGTTGGCATTGTTCGTCGCGGTTACAATTGCGTGGCTGCGCGGCACTTGGCAAATTCCCGTGCGCGTGTATTACACGCTGCTCGCGCTCGCCGCGTTGGGGTTGACCGCGTGGTTTGCAATGAATGGCGTGCTGACCGTTTTCTGACAAGCCCCTCACCTACATAGGGTGAGCGGAGAACACCTCACCCCCAACCCCTCTCCTACAAGGAGAGGGGAGTAGAGGAGAGGGGAGAAATGCTCTGGACACAGATTTCACCGATGACACAGATTAAGAACAAGATTGATCTGTGTCCTCTGCGGCATCTGTGTCCCCAAAAATCAAACGCAATGTTCAAACACACCGAGCGATATTTTATCTGGTTTTTCTCTGCGAGTGTGGCAGTAGTCGCGCTTTACTTGATGTCCGCGTGCGCGGCGCGCCCACCCGCTCCGTTTCAACTTGCCAACACAAGATGGACGCTGACCAGCATGACCTGGAATGGCGCGCCGCTGCCGCTTGCAGCTCAAGTCCCAACGTTGGAATTTCAGGCGGACAAGTTGAGTGGAAACGCGGGGTGTAACAGCTATGGCGGCAATTACAAAACTTTGGGTGAGATTATCCAAGTCGAGCAATTGCAGATGACGCTGATGGCTTGTGCGGACGCCAACATCATGGCGCAAGAAAGCGCGTATCTGCAAGCGCTGTCCAGCGCGAAATTGTACGAGGCGCGCGAGGACACGTTGAAAATCACGTACGGGGATGGGAACGGGCTGTTGACGTTCCAACGCGCGCTCGAGCAATAGGACATAGATTGGAAAGCAATGGCAATAGAAGGAGAGCAAAACCGCAAAAAGAACGGGCGCGAAGTCGGACACGTGACGCGACATTTCGATGCGGATGGGCGTCTCTTGCAAGAAAACATTCACGGCATTACATCTATTCCGCCGGATGCGAAAAGGATATGAGACAGAACGATCAAGCCGGTCAACAAGTGGGCAGCCAAGTCCTGTATGAGCGCCAAAAGCGTTTGCGCGAATCCGGGAGCATTCAGCCGGGGCCCGCCATTGTGGCGGTAGGACTGCGCGTGCCTGAAAATCTCGGAATGGTTTTGCGCTTGGCGGATGCGGCAGGCACATCACGCGTCGTTTTTGTCAACGAGGAAACTCCGCTTCAGTCCCGCATTCGCAAAACCGCGCGCAATGCCGACCTGAGCGTGTCGTGGGAAATCTGCGATGCCAAAACATTTTTGCAGAAACATGTCGCCGCATTGCAGCCCATGATTGCCGTCGAAATTACGACGCGCTCGACGAATTTGTTTGAAACGGAATTGCCACAACCTTGTGCATTGGTCGTTGGCAGCGAACAGCACGGCGTCCCCGCTGAAATTTTGCGCGTTTGCGAACGCGCGGTGCATATTCCACTTTATGGTGTCAACGGTTCGATGAACGTGACGCACGCGTTGGCGATTGCGTTGTTCGAGTGGCGGAGACAATACGTGCGCGTGCCAATTCCTTCCAGATGAAATCTGCTATGTCTCCAAAGTTCGAGTATGCATTTTCGGAGGCAAGCAACAAGCGAAGCACAAGTTGTCTATGAAACTTGATTCACATTCTTTGAGGCATATATGGCAAAGACTGTCCTACAATCGAAAATTCAAGAATGGAAAGGTCTCGACAAAATAAACATGGTTGTCCATGGCATGAATTGTATTTTTCGTGAAATCACGAAGGATGACTTTGGGATTGATGGGGAGATTGAAATTGTGGTCTCAAAAGCCGATGGCAAAGGGCTAGAGACAACGGGTGAATTTATCAAGGTACAAGCAAAATCTGGTGAAAGCTATGTCAAACAAGATTCAGAGAACAGTTTCTTCACTCCCATAGAAAAGAATGATCTTGAGAATTGGTATCATTCGACCAATGAAGTTATTTTCGTTGTTTATCATCCCAAAGATGACAAACTCTATTGGAAGAACATCAAAGCGTACGCGCGTTCCACTCCAAATCTATTTCAACCTCCGTTGCGGATTGCTTTTGACAAAAGCGCGGATGAATTTACGGTTCAATCGTACAAACAACTATGCGCTGCCGCAAAGGGTAGTGCGCCGCGTGTCTCTTTTCAAGAGAAAGAGAGACTATTCTCCAATCTGCTTCCAATCAAGAAAATTCCAAAGATCATCACAAGCGCTCCAACCGAATGGAAGACTTATTTGGAACTTGGAAATGAGTTAACAGATTTTGTCCCTCCGTTCTGTGTAGTTCCCCCAAATCTCTATACGTTGGCAGATTTACGAAATGAGAACTGTGTTCTGCGAAGTTATTGCAACACAAAACGGATTTCCGATGTGTCTTCAAATACATGGATCTCCGACCCAATTCGCATGAATGATTACATATTTTTGCTGAACCAACTCTTGGGGATTCACCTTAAGGCTTGTGTTCTCAGATACAACCGCGAATTTCGGAGAAATTATTTTCCGCGCCAAGACAAGGAAACCTTGGAATTCAAAAAGGACTGGTACAACGTTCGCACAAACAGGAGGGCTCCAAAGCGAATTCTGGCAAAGTACTACGAATATGGATTCGATCACTTTTGGAGGCACTTGGCGGTAAATCTTTCTTTCAGGATTATCGGAAAGGCGTGGTATCTTCAGATTATACCCAAGTACCTTTATACGGTAGATGGCGAAATCCCTTTTGACAGTACAAAAGTTGGACCGTACACAACGAGTATTAAAGCAAAGGAAAGAAACATTCATGTTTTGAACCATGTCCTATTTTGGTCAGATGTATTGTCGCGAGGTGAAAAAAACGTTTCGATTTGGCTCGACTCGAGGGTTTTGAACATGAAGATACAAAGACTGGCTTGGCAGAGTTTGGCCCGTTTGGGAAAAACGTACCCGGTTTGCATCCTTCCGAAATCAAATTGGGCTTCATTGGTACGAGGGAAACTATCTCTGGGGCAAGAGAGGGGTTCGAGGAATGTCGCTCCCCAATTGAAAGTGAAAACATCAAGAGTATTAGGATTCGTCCAACAATAACTTGAGCAGTTTGCCATTAAAGTGCCCAAAGAATCGCCATTGTAAACGATTTCATGCCGGCTTTTTGTGGAAAAGTGCTCAACTTATTTATGGACGAGTCCTTAGTCAACAGGCAAAGACTGAAACGAGTCCGCTCTTTTCTGATCCGAGAACGGAAAACTCAAGATTAGTTCGATACGAAAAGATATTGAATCGAGATTTTGTTGGGTTCGATACGCAACCCTCTGCGTCTGTTTCATCGCCGCGTGTCAAGCAACATCTACGCCCGACGCGAGCGCACCAACCATCGCCCCCACAATTCTTTTGCCCACCCCAACGCGTCCGTTCACAGCAACGCGTGTTTCATTTACCGCGACGCGCGTTGTCAAGCCCCGCGCATGTTTGACCACAACACGGTTGGCGCAACTCGAATTGGAAATTGGCGCGATGACGACGCGCTGCGGCAATTATTTCATTCGCAGGGGGCTTGCGCCAAAAACTTGGTGCGGATATGATGCAGTGGCTGGACGAATATCGTGCGGAGATTCAGGACCGCTTGCAAGCATAGACCTTATTCGATGTAAACAGGAGTATGACGATGGGTCCCAAGCGCACGAATTCAAGTCGAACAAATCCTGTTAATCCTGTAAATCCTGTCGAAAATATCAATTCAGCCAGTCGAATCAAGAAAGGAGCTCTGCAATGAAGCGCGTTTACTTGACCGGCTTGATGTTTGCATTGCTTGTCGTGGGCATTGCAGGTTGTGGCCTGTTTGCAAATCCGACGCCCGCACCGCCCACTGTGCAACCGACCGCGCCCGCCGTATTGGAAACGGAAGTGGCGGGCACACTCACCGCCGTTGCGCCGACCGCGCAGGGACAGGGGACGCCGATTCCGCCGCCAACGCAAGTCGCCGTCGCCACTGCAACCCTCGCGCCATCGCAGCCGACGCCGATTCCGCCGACGCCTTCCGGGGAAAACAATCCGCCGACCGTGCAGTGGCTTGCTCCATCTAATGGAGCCCAAATCACCGCGCAGCAAACCATTTCGGTGGTCGCGCTCGCGGCGGACGATCACGGCATCAGTCGCGTGGAATTTTACGCGGACAATGCGTTGTACAGCACGCAGCCCACGCCCAACTTGCCGACCACGTATCAAGCGGTCTTTGCGTGGAGTTCCGCACAAGTGGGACAACACACGCTGACGATCATTGCGTACGATCCGTCCAACAATGCGAGCGCGCCCGCGCCCGCGACCATCAACGTGGATGCGGACTCAACGCCGCCGCAGGTTTCGATTCTCGCGCCCGCGTCGCCGCAAAATCTCACGCTCGGCGCACAAATCAATGTACAAGTCGCGGCGAGCGATGAGGCGGGCGTCACGCAATTGCAAATGCTCGTGGACAGTCAACCGTATTCCCAAGTAACGTCGCAATCGCCGAGCGGACAAAATCCGTTCGCCGCAACTTTTATTTACGCGGCAAATGTTCCGGGCACGCACACGATTCTTGTACGGGCGGTAGACAGCGCGGGCAATCTCGGCAATTCCAATCCGCTCACCGTCGTCGTCGCCGACAATGCGCCGCCGAATGTGACGACCAACTATTCGCGGCTCAACGTGCGCCAAAACGAACAGGTGACGGTGTACACGAACGCGACGGATGCGGCGGGCATTCAACGCGTCGAGTTATGGGCGGACAATGCTTTATACAACGTCTTTACCAGTCCGAACCCGCCCGCGCAAACTTCGCTGGCGCTGCAACAAATTTGGGCGAGCGACGCGCCGGGCAATCACGTTTTATTCGTGCGCGTCTTTGACGTAAACAATCAATCCACTACCACGCCCGCGACCAACATTTTTGTGCGCCAACCGCAAGAACCGACGCCGACGTTCACGCCGTTCATTCCGACGCGCACGCCGTACCCGACGCGCACGCCGCAGCCCGTGATTCCGCCGCCGAATTGTCAGATGGAAGCGCCCGCGACCAATTTCCGCGTCGAGATTCCGAACGCCGTCGAAATTCGTTGGAACTGCACCGCACAAGGCGGCATGGCGCAAATTCAGGTGTATTTCCAGTATCCGGGCGTGATGGCGACGTTGATTGAAAATGTGCCGGGCAATGGCGGCATGGAACAACGCGGCGGGACCGCCTGGTATCCGTCAAGCCCCGGCGCGGTGGATGTATTCGTCGTTGCGCTGGATCGCCTCGGACAACGCGGGGAATCGCCGCACATTCCGGGCATTGTAGAAGCGCCGCGCCCGCCCACGCTGCCCCCGCCTCCGACGCCGCAGCCGCAGCAAGGGATCACAGGACGGTGGCGCGGCGCGGTGGACAATGGCGCGTTCATTATCGTTCTCGAACCGCGCATTGGCTGTTCTGAAACACAGTGCGCGTACGGCGGTACGTTCGAGGACACACGCGGCAATGTGCGCGGCGAAATTAACGGACAGTACGACGGGCGCAATTTGACGTTGAGCGTGCAAGGCGCGCAGCCCGGCGATGTGACGTGGAATTTTGAGGGCCAAGTGACGGCGGGGGGAAACGAAATCGCGGGGCAATGGAGTGAAGCCCGCGCGGGCGTGCCCAGCTTGCAGCAAGGCACCGTCGCATTTCGACGCGAATAAAAAAGTCAACGGATAGACCCTAACTCGGACAAGCCGAAACCAAATCGGGAAACCGCGAATCTTTGCGCGAACTTCGCGCGACGAATCTACGCGAATCCTTATTTTCGTTCGCGCAGATTCGCGGAGATTCGCGGCGGAAAAATGTTTGCTTTTTGTGCAAAGATTTCAGAATGTAGGTACTACACGCGCCACGGCTCGATGACGATGCGCTCGCCGCGCACACATGCCATTTCGGGACCGCGCATTTTTTTGCCGCGAATCTCGGGCGAAGCGGCAATGTGATTGCCGATGCGAATTTGCGGCGGGTTCAAGCCCAACGCGCCAATCGTCGCGTGGTCGTCGCCGTGCGCTCCGGCGTGCACCACGCCGCGCAATTTGCCAAACACCAAAACGTCGCCGGTCGCGATGATTTCCGCGCCGTCATTCACATCGCCGTACACGACGACGGGACCTTCGTGGTAAATGACCTGCCCCGAGCGCAGCGTGCGGCGAATCATCAACACTTCGGTCGCGCCGTTGCGCCGCGTGTACGTGTCGTCGCGTTCTTTGGGCGCAGGCGGCGACTGGGGCGCGCTGGGCGCCATGCTGCCGATATGAATGTTGTACGCGGCGAGCAGAGCTTCCAATGCGTTGCGTTCGGCTTGCTGTAAAAAACGATTGCCCGTTTCGATGCTGACGCGTGCGCCGCGAAAAAATGCAGACGCGTTCGGACGCGCGAGCTGGCGTTCCAGTTCAGCCATTACGGTGCGCCAATCGCCCTCGCCGAGAACGATCAAAACGCCGTCGCGCGTGCCGCGCAGTGTGACTGGGGCAGTTTCGTTTTTCATTGCGTTAAACCTTGCGAAAACGGGTTTCTGAAAATTGAAACTATTGCGCCGTGCGCGAAAATTGCACCATGTAGAGTTTGTGCGGCGCAACGTCTATGGCGACGCCGGTGGAATTGGATGTGCCGGTCAGGCGCACGAACCAACGCGCGGAACCCAAATTCACGTTCTCGAAACGAAAAGCCCCATCCGCGCCCGTGACGCTCGAGGCAGCCACTTTGCCATTCCCATTTTCCAAAACGACCGTAACGCCATTGACGCCTTGTCCCAGCACATTGACGACTGTGCCCGTAATGATCGGAAGTTCGCTCGCGCTGTTGTCTTGCACTTGAGTCACGCGTCCGACGTACGTGGGCGGCGGCTGCGCGGCGGGTGAGGTCGCGCCGGCGTTGCGCGTTTCGGGAGGGGGGGGGGCAGGCGGCTCGATGACCGGCGCGTCTGCGGGCAGTTTGAAATACGCGCGCAGAATGTCCGCCGTGATCGGCGCCGCGACTTCGGAACCTTCCCCTCCGCCGTACACAAAAACAACTACCGCGATTTCGGGTTGCTCATACGGCGCGAACGCGGTGAACCATGCGTGCGTCGGCAAATGCCCCCGCACTTTGGTCCCGAAAAATTCCGCCGTGCCTGTTTTGGCCGCGACGGCAAGGTTGCCAAAATTCGTTCGCCACGCCGTGCCGCGTGTGACTGCTTCGCGCATGCCCTGACGCACCAGCGCGAGATTTTTCGCGTCAATCGGCAGTTGGCGAATCACTTGCGGCTCGATCGTGTTGGTCACGGTGCCCGCCGAATTGACGATGGCGCGCGCCAAATGCGGGCGATACAACGTGCCGCCGTTGGCAACGGTCGCGGTGACGTTCAGGACTTGCAGCGGCGTCGCCAGCACAAAGCCCTGTCCGATTGCCATATTGTACGTATCGCCGGTGGTCCATTGTTCGCTCAACGTTTGTTGTTTCCATTTTGGACCGGGCACGAGACCGGGGGCTTCGCCGGGCAAGTCTATGCCCGTTTCCGTACCGTACCCAAACAAACGCGCATAATCTTCCACCAACGCTTGACCAAGCGGCGTTGGAAAATCTGTAAAGCCGCCGTCGAGTTTGTAAAAGAAAATGTCGTTGGAATTCGCGATGGCGTCAATGATATTGACAAAACCAAAGCCGGGACGATACCAGTTATAAAACGGCTGCGCGAGTTTGGGGTCGTCGGGAAAAAATTTGTTGGGTAAATAAATAATGCCGGGATCAAAGAGCTGCGTATTTTGGTCAATCACGCCTTCTTGCAGCGCGCCCGCCGCCGAAAACAACTTGTATACGGAACCCGGCGGATACATGCCGCTGATGGCGTGATTGATGAGCGGGCGATCTTTGTCTTGATTCAACGCGTTGAAATCGGTGGGGCGAATGCCGCGCGCGAACAGATTGTTGTCGTACGTCGGCAGCGAAACCAGCGCCAGAATTTCGCCGTTGTTGGGATTCATTACAATGGCAACCGCTTGCTTGATATTCGTTTTAGCGATGCCTTTTTTCAGCGCGGCTTCGACCTGTTTCTGCAACTCCAGATCGAGCGAGAGAATGACATTGTTGCCCGGCACCGGCGCTTCTTGCTCGCGGCTGCTGATGGTATTCCCGTTCGCGTCTACAATCGCCAACTCGACGCCGCTGCGCCCGCGCAATTGGTCTTCGTACGAGGCTTCCAAACCGGACGCGCCCACGAGATCATTTTGCAAATAGCCGCGCTTTTCGTATTCCGTAAAGGTTTCGCCGGGAATCGCGCCGAGATAACCGAGCAAATGCGCGACGACCGCGCCTTCTGGATACGTGCGCACCGGCGCAATCTCGACGTGTACGCCCGGGTACTTGGCGCTCTGTTCCTGCAATTCAAAGGCAATCAAGCGCGGAATGTTGGTCTTGACCAGCACTGGATTGAATGGATCGGTACGGCGTCCTGCATTCACCAATTCGCGCAAACCGGGGCGACGCGTCGGCGCCACGAACGTGCGCGACACATCGCTGGCCAACGCGCCCAACGCGTCGGCGGTGTCGGCTTCGATGCGTGTGGCGAGTGGCGCATCAATCAGCACGCTCAGTTTTTTCAAAATGTCTTCTTGTTCCTCGGACGGCAAATCCGCCGGAACGATGGACACATTGAACTGCGGTTCGTTGCGCACGAGCACGGCGCCGTTGCGATCGTACAGGATGCCGCGTGCCGCATCGGTGCGAATGAGCCGGATGCGATTTTCTTCCGCCGCCTGTTTGTACTGCTTGCCCTGCACGACTTGAATTTGATAGAGGTTGTACGCGAGGACGACGAACGCAAGTACGATTACAGCCCCAAAGAGCCGAATGATCGGACTGGGTTTTATTTCGAGTTCTTGTTCTTCTTCTTGAACTTGGGGCGGTCGTTTATAACGCAGCATCGGAAACCTTCTGTGCGGTGCTTGAGCGAATTCCAGGTTGGTTGATGGTATGTAGTATAGCGCCTTGTGCGCGTGTATGCCGAGTTCGACGCCCACAAGGGTTGCATGACCCGCACTGCAAATACACGCTCAAGGAATTGTGCGCGTGTATGCCGAGTTCGACGCCCACAAGGGTTGCATGAC
>JACQWQ010000254.1 GCA_016209205.1 Chloroflexota bacterium | reverse complement strand
TTCATGCTTCAGGGTAAACTCTGTGAAACATCTGGGACGAAGCATCCTTCGGCTACGCTCAGGACAGGTTCTCTGGTTTGGCATAGAGATTCTGGCGATGGGCATACATCGCATGTCCCTTCAGAATGACAGTTGGCAGTTTCTGTGCAGCGGAGCGAAGAATCTCTAGTTCGGTCAGCCAGAGATTCTTCGCCACGCTCAGAATGATAGTGTCAATCTAACTTGAACCATGCCCGCGAATCTTTGCGCTAACTTCGCGCGACGAATCTACGCGAATCGGGATGCGGAGAAATTCGCGTAGATTCGCGTAGATTCGCGGTTTCCTGTTTGGTTTCGGCGTGTCCGAGTAAGAGCAATATTCCCGCAAAACGCTTCGGTTCCGTAAACTCCACATTAAAAAACGCGCGCACCCATTGACATAGAACCCGTGTTCTATTATAATCGAGTCACTAGAACACACGTTCTGTGTCAAGCATTCAAGTCAGCTGTTCGGGACCGTCGGGTCTCGTCGTGAAACGTCACACGGTTCATCGTGAAACGCGTTTCACACGAAAGGAGTCACCATGACACAGTTAGATGAGCACGGCGCGCGCATCCTCGCCTTTGTCGAGCGTTATCAACACCAACATCACCGCTCCCCGACCTATCGCGAAATTGGCGCCGCCGTTGGTTTGGTTTCCAATGATCACGTGGCGCGCGACTTGAACCGATTGGTGCAGCAAGGTTTCCTCTCGTTCACGCCGGGCGTCAGCCGCAGCATCGTGTTATTGAAAACACCGCGCGCCCGCACACGCGCCAATGCTTTGCCCCTCCCGTATTTCGGCAGCGCCGCCTTGAACCCGGCGCGCGATGAACTGGGACAACTTGCCGCGGACTTGTTCGAAGACGAAAAAGATACCTTTCTTTTGCGCGCCCGCGGCGCGGCAATGCAAGACGCGTTGTTGAACGATGGCGATTTAGTCGTCGTCAAACGCGGCGCAAGCTTTAATGACGGCGATATGCTCGCAGTGTATTTGCGCCAGCCGAAGCGCACCACGTTGAAATATCTCTATCGTGACGATGGACGCGTGCGCGCCCATTCGCCCCGTCCTGATGCGCCGCCCGAATATTTTCGTTCTTCCGAAATTGAAATTCGTGGTTCCGTATTGGCTATCGTTAGAAAACATGAGGTCTGAACAAGTCGCAGGTCTCAAGTCTCACATTTGACGTTTCACGTTTGACGTTTGACGTTTGACGTTTAACGTTTCACCCGTCACCTGTTACTCCAACAAATGGAAGGTCTCAAACCCTGCCAATTTCGCCAAGTAGACAATCACGGTCGCATCCTTTGTAACCTCACCAAAGGCGGCGACCGTGAAGTGTCTGTAAACCTGTGCCGCGCCTGTCCGGTGCAGGCGATCAATTGTCAAAATTTGCGCGCCGGGTTAGAGAAAAAAGTTTCGACGCCAATTACCGTACGCTTTGCGACGGGACGCGTCGAAGTGTGGGATGACGCGCCGCCGGGCATTGATTTCAAACAAGCCGCGTGCGCGGCAAAAACCATGCCGATTCATTCGCCGCGCGATTGTGCGGGCTGTCCGCTGCGTATCCCCAATGTCGTGCCGCAAAACGCGATCCAAGTCGCGCGGCAGTCGAAACAAAACGCGCCGGTTCCGACTGTATCCACATCGGCGCAAACCAGCATCGTCCCGCCCACTGCCGCGCCGCGCGCCCAACGCGTTGCCTCAACCACTGCCGCGCAATCTTTGTCGCAACGCGCCACTGCCAAACGCGCGCCCGCTGTCGCTCGAACGGATCCCGCGTCCACGGCGAATCATGCGAATGCGCCGCGCGGAAGGTCGAATGCTGCAACCGATTTGATTGCCCGCGCCAAAGCGACCGCGCAGAAAAAAGCCGCAGAGCAAGCGGAAATTGCAAAAGCGGCGCAGCGTGTCGCGGCGGAAGAACGCGTTACCTACGCGCCAACGCCCGAACCGAAATCGAAAATCATCCAGATTCAAGAATGGCTTGCCGGACAGGTGACGCGCAAGCAGACGCATCAACCGCTGCCTGTCACACCGGATGCGGATGGTGTTTCCGAAATCGTATATGCGCCACTCGGCGCACAAACCGCGCAAGCGCACCAAGAAACGGTTGATTACGAACGTTGTGTGGGTTGGACGGATTGAAAAATGACGCTCGAGACCGCTCGCGCGCGTATGCCGCACAGTGCAACGCGCATTCAAACGCCAATGCTGCGTCCGAGCACCGCGCCGGTCGCGTTTCTCGCGCTGGCGCAGCAGTTGCGCGCCGATGCACAGCTGCACCGCGCGCTCCAGGTTCCGGGAACGGCATTGTTGGGCGTTGCGTTCGACGGCGTGCCGCTGTTGATTCGCCTGGCATCGCCCGATGTTACGCACGTGCTCATCTCGGGCTGCAAAGCCAGCGGCAAAACCGAATTGGTCAGAACGATTTTGGCGTCGCTCGTTCTTTTTCAAAGACCGCGCGAGCTGCAATTGTTTCCCATCGCTTCCCGCCCCCACGCGTACCAATTTCTGGAAACGCTGCCGCACTTGAACGGCGACATTGCCGCGACGCCGGAAGAAGCGTTGCAGCGCCTACGTTGGCTGGAAACTGAAATGGAGCGGCGCGCAAGTGAAGGCGTAGCGCGTCCGCGTTTGATTGTCGTCGCGGATGGAATGTCCGAGATGGTAAAAGAAGGTGGGCGCGAATTTCAGGTGCATCTGACGCGTTTGGCGCAACGTGGTCGCGCGGCGGGTGTTTCGCTGATCGTGGCGGGGCGAGACGGCGATAACTCGGCGCTGAATGGAATACTCAAGAGTTATTTTCCGGTGCGGCTCGCAGGCAGAACGGCCCAAGCCGCGCGCAGCAGTGTGCCCGGGCGCGGCGAATTTGTCTTGTATGCGGGGGGCGAGCGTGTTCTCTTTCAAGCCGCATATCTCGCACCGGATGACGTGCCCGCGCTTGTCGCCCAAGCCCGCACGAATCTTGAATCCCGCGCCAAACCGGCGTCATTCGGGTTGCGTACGCTGGTGCGACGATGGAAACGTTGAGTTGAACGCGAGAGGTGACGGATGAAGACCGGAACGATGATCGTTTTGGGGCTTGTGCTTGCAGCCGTTGCATACCAAATTGTGGAACGTGTCCCGGCAGAAACGCTAAGTGTGATGCTCGGCGTCGCGTGCGGCATCGGCGCAAGTATTCCTGTTTCGGTCGGCTTGCTGATTGCGCTGCTGCGTCAGCGTCAGCCGGTTGAAACGTATCAAGAATTGGAAACGCCAGAACCGGAACCCGCGCGCGTAGAACATCAGACGCCCCCGCAGCGAATTTCCGCGCCGCAGCCACAACAGCCGCAAATCATCGTGCTCGCGCCGCAAGGACAATTTGCGCCGGGGCAATTTGCGCAGAATGGTTACGGCGCGCCGGCGCTGCAATGGCTCCAGCAAGCGTACGCCATGCCGCCAGAGCCAGAGCAAACGATTGACGCGCGGGACTGGCGCATTATTGGCGAAGAATAGGAAATTTTCAAGGAGGCGAAATGTTACGCACCGATTCCCTTAAACCGATCCCGCGCGTTGGCGCGAGCACTCGTTCTGTTCGCAGCGGCGCGTCTACGACACGCAATCTTCGTTCGGTGCAAGGCGCTGCGGTGGATATTCAAGAAAAGCGCTTTGGATATTTTCCGCAGCGTTTCCGTTGGCGTGGGCAAGCGCACGAGGTTCAAGCCGTCAAGCGGTGTTGGACCAAAGCGGGGCGCAGCGCGCAGCTTTGTTTTCGGGTACGCTGCCGCGAAGGCATATTTGATTTGACGCAGCACGTCAAAACAAATATCTGGACACTGGCAGTCGTGCAACTGAATGCATAGAAAAAAGCAGATCCTGTTCCGCAACAAGAATAAAATCACGGGGAGGTAAAAATGAAATCCGGTTTGTTGTGGTATGACGCTTCGGCAAATGATATTACGGCAAAGATTATGCAGGCGGCAACGCGCTATCAACAAAAATTCGGCGTCAAGCCCGATACCTGTTTTGTCAACCCGCACGATGTACCGCAAGTGGAAAAAGTGCAGGGCATCCAAATTAAATCGAAAGCAACGATCATGCCGAATCACCTCTGGCTTGGCATAACTGAATAACTCGTGTTACGCATGTCATTTCGAACCACTGCTGCGAGCCACGGCTGCGAGCGCAGCGTGGCAGGCTCCGCGTGGCAGGCTCCGTGAGAAATCTCGGTTTTCGCCGCAAGAGATTTCGCACGCGAACTGCGCGTGAGCAAAGCATGTCCCGAAGAATTGAGGGAACGGCTGCACAGGACTTGGCATATCGAGCGGGTTTCGAGCGCAGTCGAGAAAGATATCTCACTCCGTTCGATATGACAGTCCTGAGCCCATACAGCCCCTGCGGGCTGACCATCTCGAAATGACAATCCTGCGTAAGGTCAGTGAATAAGAAAACTCCCGCTGTCTGATCGGCAGCGGGAGTTTTTCATTTGTGCTGATTATGGATTCTCGGCTTTAATTTCATGCGCTTCGAACGTCAAGATGTTATATTCGGCTTTGGCGCTTTGCCCTACCACCAGATCGGCAAAGGTAGCATCCTCATCGTCTACTTTGATCTCCGTTTGGGCTGTAAGTATAACAGTCACAAAAGTCCCCGCCCCCGCGTCAATCGTGACGGTGAAATTAACGGCATCCAAAGCCGAGATGGTCCCTTCGACTTGGGCATGGTCGTCGCCGCCGCCACTACCGCTGTCGTCGGTCCCGGCTTTGATCTCGAACGCATCAAAAGATGCTGTGTCGTATTCCGCCCGAATCGGCATCGCGACTTGAATATCGGCAATCGTGCCGGGGGCATCGTTCACTTCGATTTCTGTTTGTGTCGTCACGTTCAAGGTGACATCACTGCCGCCGCCGGCGGGCGTAATGGTTACCGTCCCCGCGCTGGTGTCCACCGCAGCCACCGTGCCTTCGATCTTGGTGTCTTCGTGGTTGTCGTCGCCCGCGCCCGCTTTGATTTCCTTGGCGAGCATGGTCGTGGCGTCATATTCGGCAGAGACCGGCATTCCCACCTGAACGTCTTCGAGCGTGCCGTGCACGTCGTTCACTTCGATTTCAGTCGAGGCATTGACATTTAGCGTCAAATCGCTGCCCGCAGTCGGCGTAATCGTAAGCGTGCCTGCGACCGTGTCTACCGCAGCCACAGTGCCGTTCACAAAAGCATCATCCGCCTCGCCGTCGCTGTCGGTTTCAATCGAATAGGCATCAAAGGTAGAGGGATCGTACGCCGCCTCAACTTGCATTCCCACCGCGAGGTCAGCCAATGTGGCATGTTCGCTATCTACCTCGATCATCGTCGTCGCGGTGACATTCACCGTCACGTCTGCGGTGCCGTTGGAAGGCGTGATTGTTACGGCGTTGCCGGAAATCGCGCTAATCAGTCCGTGCAGCTCTTGATCTTCCGGTCCGTCGGCGATAAGGTCTGACGCTTCCGACTCCGCCGAGGACGATTTGAGGGCTGTGGTTTTGACATGCGCCACGATCTTGTCCTGACGGGTCAATTGGCTAAGTGAAACGAGCACACCGTTGCGCGAAATGCGCGTTTGCGCATTGGTCTTGAGGGTTTTGGTACCAATTACGACCGTGCCGTTTCCTTTCAACGCATCGGTCAATGCGCCCACAACCTTTCCGCGCTTGGGACCGGTTGCGCTGATTTTGGTCGCCGTCAAATTCGCTTTGTATTTCGCGGTGATGTTGTCTTGGAGCGCCAGCGCTTTGACTTTGACATCTTTGCCGTTGCGTTGAATGACCGTCAGTTTGTTGAATTTCAACGTGACGGTCGAGTTATCTGCTTTCTTGACCGTGAGCGTTTTGGCTTTGAGGTCAAGCGTGTAAAGTTCGCCGGTGAGGGTTCGTGCATCTGTTTCGGCGCGTGCCGCAGGGGTGAGCGCCAAAACCATAGCGACAAAAAAGAATACACTGACGAGCGCGAGAAAAATATGCCGAGACATGAAAAGCTCCTTGTGTGAATCAGTCCATTTCACCTAACAATACCATCGCCAAAATCACTTTCCCTGCTCGCGGCGGATGCGAATGAACGCCGGTGCAGTTCATCGGAGCATTCGAGTAATCCGCCATTTCCCATCGGGATTACTCGGATGAACTCCATCCGCAATCCCTCGCGAGCAGGAGGGAATTGGCGAAGGTATTGACCTAATAGATGCCTTTTTGGTGAAAGGGAACTAGAAAATGTTCGATACTTGTAAAACGACCCACAAAACAAAAAAGATACCATTGCGAAAAAAAATTCCCAAAGAATTTAGCACTCTTTGGGAACATTCCTCGTAGGACAGCGATTTGAATTGTCCATTAGTGGTCTGGAGTTTTGGTCGGTTTCGGTGTTTTGGTTTCGTCCGGTTCATCCGTCTGCTTTGGTTCGCCAGTCTCATCTGGATGTTCGGTCGGTTCGGGACTCTCGGTCGGTTCAGGACTCTCGGTCGGCTCAGGGCTTTCAGTCGGCTCCGGTTGGCTCGTTGGGTTCGGTCTATCCGTCGGCTCTGGTTGCTCGGTTGGCTCGCGCGATTCGGTCGGCTCCGGTTGCTCGGTCGGCTCTGGTTCGTCGGTTTCACCCGGTTGGTCCGTCGGTTCACGCGATTTGGTTGGCTTGGGTTGTTCGGTTGGTTCCGGTTCGTCGGTCTTGCCCGGTTCGGTGGTTTCATCCGCGCCCGCGGTGGAAGAGGGGCGCGGGTTTGACGTCGCCGATGGATCCGTGCCAGGGCTTCCGGGAGTCGCTGTAGCAGAAGCACTTGCCGCACCCACAGTGGCGCCGGTTGCACTGGGGTTGGGAGTCTCGGACGGTATCGCTGTCGCCGTCGGCATGGCGGTTGGTGTTGGTGTCGCGGTCGGCGGCGGAGTTCGGGATGCTCTTGGCGTCGCGCTGGGTGTCAAAAATTCGAGCGGGTTCCCTTCCGGTTCGGCGGCAGCATCGGAGGAGGTATAATCGGCAACCCCTTTTAACAGTTTTGCAGTTTGTTCCAGGCGCGGACGATCATCGGGCGATGCAACTTGCGCCAGTTCGTCCACGACTCTTTGCTGTCGGATCGCCAACTGTGTCAGCTGTTTCAAAAGGTCCACGCGTTCATCACCCCGCGTGCCTGCAATTTCGGAAAGCGCACGCAGAATGCTCTCATCCACCGCGTCGAGCATGGCAGGGTCTACGCGCGTTCCATTGGCAATCAAGCGCTGGACTTCGTCCAAACGCGTGTTGGCAAAATTCATCCAGAGGCGCGCGCGCTGCCCGTTGGTGTTTTGCAAAAAGAGCTGCCCGCCTTCGCCAATCCGCTTGAAGGGGTACAAGAATGAACCGGGTAAACTGTCTGCGGCAACGGCAGAAACGCCGTTGGCAATTAAAACGACGACGAGCGCCACGGCGACCATTTGCGCCCAACGCGGCACAAACGTGAGCATGGCGAACGGATTCGGGCGCCGCGCTTGGCGTTTGAGTGCGGCTTGGGCGCGCAACGCCTTCAGTCCTTGCGCGCGCGCCGCCGTCGAGAGGCGCGGCGATTCTTCCGACGCCAGACGTGCAAATTCGCGGGCGATGTTTTCTGCGCCCGTCGCGCTGGCTTGGGCGTCCCGCGTGCCCGCCAACAGCTGCTCAATCCGCGCGTCCAGCTCCTGGTCACGCGCGCGCTCTTGTTCACGATGTTCCATTAATCCGCCGTCTCAAGTCTTTTGGCAGGTACTTGACCACGCAAAAGGCGCGCCATCGTCGCCAAACCGCGACGCTGTAACGCTTTGATTGCCATGTCCGTCTTGCCCATCATTTTAGCAATCTGGAGACTGGTCAAACCTTCCTCAAAACGCAAAAGTAAAACCGTCTGCTGTTCTTCGGTCAATCGCGCCAAAGCCGCATGCAAGTCCGCGCGCGTAATGTGCACTTCAAAATCGAACGCCGCATCCGCAATATCCTGTTCGGCGTCGGGTAAGGGCTCGACCGCACGCGTTTTTTGACGCCGATAATCGTCAATCAGCATGTTGCGCGCGATGGTAAAAATCCAACCCGTCAACAGCAAAGACGCGTCTTCCCCGCTCGGCCGAAACTTGGCCACGTTTTCCAACATGCGGACAAAGACTTCATTCGTCAAATCTTCGGCGCGCGGGCGGTCTTGAATCCGATAATACATAAAACGAAAGACCCGATCCGCAAACAAGTTGTAGATGCGAGTCAAGGCGCGCTCGTCGTACTCTTTTGCGCGCTGCAATAACTCACGCGCCTCGTCCTGCGCGAGAACGTGATGGAGGGAATCATTCAGGGCGTCGGACGCAGGCGTCGGCGACAACTTGGACCTGTCTTTCATAAGAGAGAACGCAGCGGGATGGAAAAAAGATACTGGTTCGCTTGCCTATCATACTCCATCTGCCAAATATGCCAAGATGCTTGATGTCCCATGCGGGGAGGCATTTGGAAAGGACTGCGAGTCTTGTACCGTCGTTTGGCGAGCCGCGCGGCGCACTGGAATCGCTGGCGCTTCCCCAACCCATGGAGCATCCGATTTTGCCTCGCGCGCGTGTTTAAGAACAGTTGCCGAGTTGTGCTACAATGGCGCACGTGCAACGCAACGAAATCAACGGCACAGTTTTCTATCAATCCCAACTCTTGGCGCACTATCCAAACGTCGTACACGCCGTGACCACGCGTCACGGCGGCACAAGTCCCGCCCCTTTTACATCACTGAATCTCAGCGCGCACGTCGGCGACGACCCGGCGCGCGTGCACGAAAACCTGGCACGCGTACATCAGGCGCTCGGTTTGCCGCGCGCGGCCACAGTGGACGCGAGCCAGGCGCAAGCGGATCGCGTTGCACGCGTGACCGTGGCGGAATGCGGGACACGCCTACAAGGCGTGGATGGTCTGATCACGAACGTGCCCGGCATCCCCTTGATGCTGCGTTTTGCCGACTGTGCGCCGATTTTGCTGTACGACCCTACCCATCAAGCCATTGGCATCGCGCACGCGGGTTGGCGCGGCACCGTCGGCAAAGTCTTGACGAATACGGTGAATGCTCTGCGCGACGCCTTTGACACGCAGCCGCGCGATTTGATGGCGTGTATCGGTCCTTCGATTGGGCCCTGTTGCTATGAAATCGGCGCCGACGTGGTAGAGCGCGTACATGCGGCGTTTCCCGACACACGTGCTTTGCTCTGGCGAAAGAATGGCGCAACCCACTTGGATTTGTGGCAAGCGAATGCCGCCCAGCTGCGCGCGCTGGGCGTTCAACACATCGAAATTGCGGGCGTTTGCACTGCGGACCACACACACGACTTTTATTCGTGGCGACGCGAGAATGCTGTGACCGGACGTTTTGCCGCGTTGATCGCTCTACGTTAAATGACTTGTGACAAGGCGGTTGCACTGCCGTAAGCGGACGCGCCGTTTTGCAGTCCAACTGCAAAACAACACTGGTTAAATCCCACATCGAGACCGATACGCATGTCTGTTGCCGAAAATCTCGCGCGGGTGCGCGAACAAATCGAGAACGCGGCGCGCCGCGCCGGACGCAATCCCAATGACATCACCCTCGTCGCCGTCAGCAAGACATTTCCCGTCCAAGCCGTGTTGGAGGCCTATCAAGCCGGGGCGCGTGACATTGGCGAAAACCGCGTCGAAGAAGCCCGCGAAAAAATTCCCGAGGTGAATCGTCAGTTGAACGAAGGCAAACTGCGCTGGCACTTGATCGGGCATTTGCAGCGGCGCAAGGCGCGTGAAGGAATTGCTTGGTTTGACGTGATCCAATCTCTGGATACGCTCCGCCTTGCGGAAACGATGAACCGACACGCCGTTGCCGCAGGCATTCAAGTGCCCGTGCTCTTGCAAGTGAATATCGCCAACGACCCGCAAAAATTCGGCTTTGCGCCGGAACCGCGTGCGGCGTTGTGGCGTGAGATGGAAAAAATCGCCGCGCTGCCCGGGCTGCGCGTGCAGGGCTTGATGACCATCGGACCGTTGGTGGCGACAGCGGAACAAGCGCGCCCCTATTTTCGGGGGCTGCGCGTCTTGCGCGACGAACTCGCGGCGCGCTTTATCAACGTCGAGTGGCGCGAGCTCTCGATGGGCATGACCGACGATTACGCGGTGGCAATTGAAGAGGGCGCGACGATTGTACGTATCGGGCGCGCAATTTTTGGACAACGGGGCTAAACATGGATATTGCACAAGTGCTGTACACAACCATAGACATTTTTTTCAATGTCGTGCTGTTGTTGATTCTCGTACGCATCATTCTTTCGTGGCTGCCGCAATTCCGGTACCACCAATTCGCCGAAATCATTTTTGGCATCACCGAGCCGATTCTCGGTCCCTTTCAACACCTCATTCCGCCGATTGGAATGATTGACATCAGTCCGATGGTCGCGATCATCGCGTTATCCATTCTGCAGTACATCCTCAAATTCATGATTGCGATCGCGTTCAACATTCCCTTTCAATGACCCAGAGTCTCGCTCCATTACGCGCGCTGCTGATTGACATGGACGGTGTGCTGTGGGTGGGAAATCAAACCCTCCCCGGCGTCGCCGCTTTTTTTGCGTTCTTGCAGGAACACCGCATCCGCTACGTGCTCGTCTCGAACAATGCCACGCGGCGCGCGGATTCTATCGTCGAACGCTTGCGCGGCGCGGGCATCCCGGCAGCAACGCAAAACGTTTTGACCTCCGCCGACGCGACGCCGCGTTGGATGCAACAACAGCTGCCTGACCTCAAACGCGCGTTCGTGATCGGCGAAACCGCGTTGGTGCAGGCCTTGAGCGACGCGCACATTGAAATTGTCAGGCAGGACGCGGATGCCGTCGTCGTGGGGTTGGACCGGCACGTGAATTATGAAAAATTGAAACGCGCGGCGTTGGAAATTCGGCGCGGCGCGAAATTCATTGCGACCAACACCGACCGCACCTTGCCGACGGAAGAAGGTTTGACGCCGGGCGCGGGTTCGATTGTCGCCGCGTTGGTTGCGGCGACGGATGTCGCGCCGCTCGTCATCGGCAAACCCGCGCGCCCGATGTTCCAGCTCGCGTTAGAGATTACCGGCACGTCGCCGCAGGAAACGGCGATGTTGGGCGACCGGCTCGATACGGACATTGACGGCGCGGCGCAAGTGGGATTGAAAACAATTTTGGTCTTGACCGGCGTTTCCACGCGCGCGGAAGCAGAAAAAAATCATCACAAGCCCGATTTTATTTTTGACGATTTGACTGCGCTGCAAGAGGCGTGGACGGAAACCTATTGACTATTCAGAGTGCGTGAATATACTTCAAGGCGCTGTTCCGCAAACAGAAAAGGCAATGCTTATGTTCTATTTCGATCCGTTATATTTCATCCTTGCAATTCCCGGGCTGCTCTTGACGCTCTGGGCGCAGTGGAAAGTCAATTCGACATACAACAATTTTTCGCGCGTGCGCAATGCGCGCGGCATTACCGGCGTCGAGGCAGCGGATATTTTGATTCGACAGGCCGGTTTGCAGGGACAGGTTCAGGTACAAGGCACGCCCGGCAAATTGTCCGACCATTACGACCCGCGCAATCAGACTTTGTATCTGTCACCCGAAGTCGCGCGGAATCCATCCGTCGCGGCGGTTGGCATTACCGCGCACGAACTGGGACACGCGCTGCAGCACGCGCAAAATTACGGACCGCTCAATTTTCGCATGGCGATCGTGCCGATGGTCAATATCGGTTCGGGGTTGGGCTATTTCGTATTTTTTCTCGGCTTTTGTTTGGCAACCCAAGCGGGGGTGAGTTCGACCATCATGTGGCTGGGCATTCTGCTCTTGTCAGGTACCGCACTCTTTTCGCTCGTCACATTGCCGGTGGAATTTGATGCGAGCAATCGCGCACGGAGAATGCTGGAAGCCAGCGGACTGATGCAGCCACAAGAATTGCAAGGCGCGAGCTCCGTGCTGAGCGCGGCAGCGTGGACGTACGTTGCCGCCGCGGCAAGCACCTTGTTGAATTTGTTGTATTACATCTTGCTCGCCAATCGCGCCTCGCGACGATAAGACACCGTGAACACAAAGCGGATTGACCTGTTGAATCTGGACCCGCACGAATTAACCGGCTTGGTCACGCGTTGGGGCGAGCCGGTTTATCGTGTCCAGCAAATTCAGCAGTGGATTTATCGCGAGCTGGTGGACGATTTTGACGCCATGTCGAATCTGCCGCACTCGCTGCGTGCGCGTTTGCAAGAAGAAACCACCATCGGCGTGCTCGAACTCGCAGCCACGCACGAGTCGGCGGATGGGCTGACACAAAAAGCATTGTTCCAACTGGCGGACGGGCAAACGGTCGAGACCGTGTTGATGCGCTATCTCGACGCGCCCGGGTCTCCCGAAGATTCCGCGGACCCGCCCAATGTCGCGCGGCGGACGGTTTGTATTTCGACACAGGTCGGTTGTCCGGTCGGCTGTCCGTTTTGCGAGACGGGACAAGCGGGCTATAGTCGGAATCTCACGCTCGGCGAAGTGGTAGCGCAAGCATTGTATTTTGCGCGCGCGGAAAAACGGGCAGGTTACGAAGTGCCCTTGACAAACATCGTCATCATGGGCATGGGCGAGCCGGTCATGAAATTTAACGTGACGTGGCGCGCCATCGAAGCGTTCACTGACGCCGCGCGTTTGGGCATGAGCGCGCGCCGCATCAC
>JACQWQ010000098.1 GCA_016209205.1 Chloroflexota bacterium | reverse complement strand
ATTAGAAATCGCGGCAACCAAGACACGAAACCTGCCTGCGCAGGTTTAATCCACAATCGCCGCAGGGCGATTTGGTGTAGTTGTAGGCGCAGTTTCCAACTGCCTGCGATGGGATGTAGGCGATTAGAAATCGCGGCAACCAAGACACGAAACCTGCCTGCTGCGCTGCTGCGCAGGTTTAATCCACAATCGCCGCAGGGCGATTTGGTGTAGTTGTAGGCGCAGTTTCCAACTGCCTGCGATGGGAAGCTCAAACCATGCATTCGTTCAGCACGCCTTCCAACAATTCCGCGTGTTTTTGCCACGAAAAACTTTGCACCACGCGCGCGCGCCCTGCCGCGCCCAATTTCCTCGCCAATGCGGGATCGTCCACCAAACGCACAATCGCCGCGTGCAACGCGGACAAATCGCCTTCGGGATACAACAGCCCTTCTTGTTCATGGCGTACGATCTGATTCAAGCCCGCGACGTCAATCGTCACGACGGGCAGCCCCATCGCCATGTACTCGTGTACTTTTAACGGCGACCAATAAAAGCCGACGCGCAGGGGGGGGTGGGCTGCCGTGTTGAACGGCGCGACGCCAACATCCGCCAACGCGAGATAATACGGCACTTGATCGTATTTCACCGCGCCCGTCAGCACAATCTGTTCTTGCAAGTTCGCGCGTTCGACCTGCGGGCGTAATTCCTCCAGCAAGTCGCCCGCGCCAATCATCAAAAACAAAATATCGTCGCGTGTGCGCGCAATCTCTGCCGCAACCTGAACGAACTCGCGCACGCCGTGCCACGCGCGAAAGGAACCAAGAAAGGCGACCACATGTTGATTGCTCGGATTGAGCTTTCGGCTCCAGTCTCCAATCTCTTTTTCATCCAACCCCGCGCGGTCGAACAGCTCCACATTCGCGCCCCACGGAATTTCGCGCACTTTATCGCGCGCTTCGGGAAACGGCACCGTTGCAGCTAACGGTGTGACGATGCGTTTGGCGATGGACGCTTGTGTGCGCGCCATACGCGTCATGAGTCCGAACAAAAATTGATCGGCAAGATATTTTTTCGTGCCCGGCGGATCCATCATCGGCGCGTTCACTTCGAGCAGCGCGGGGAGGTTGGCGCGTCGCGCGGCGTGCATACCCGCGCCCGAAAAATTGTAATATCGTTCCATCACGACGTCGGGTTTGAATTCGGCAATGAGCGCGCGGACGGCGGGTTCCAATTGAAACAAGAGAAAATTCGAACGCGCGGCGAGACGCACGATTTCAAAACCGTCTTGCGTTTCGCGTGCGGGTTGTCTCGTGCGCTGCTGTACGACGACAGTGAGTTGATGCCCGCGCCGCGCCAATTGCCGCGCGACCTCGAGCACGTGTACTGCGCCGCCATGCGAGCCGGGGAGCGTTTCTTTGAGCGCGACGTAAAGGATTTTCACAAAATTGATGCGAGAACTTGATCTTCGAGTGCGTAATTCAACTGCGCGGGGTCCAAAGGCGGCGGATTGGCGCGTTCCCACGCAATCGTGCGCGCGAGCGCATCATCCGTCGAAACGATTTCGTGATAACCGATTTGTTGCCGAATGCGCGTCGTGTCGCCGACAAGCGACTGGCGCGTATTGCCCGGCACGCGCAGCGCGTCGGGTATTTTTTCTGCTGGAACAATTACGACGCGGCCGTTCCATCCCGCCGCGCGTCCGACGCGTTCGATCCATGCGGCGGTTGCGAAAACGTCCGCGTCGGCGACATTATACGTTCTGTGCGCCGCGCGTTCGTCCTCTGCCGCGCGCACAATGGCGGCGGCAACATTTTGTACATAGCCGCGCGAGGTCTGCCACTGCGCGTCCGTTTCACTCAAAAGGATCGCGGGGCGTTGGTCGTCCATCCGTTTCAGATACTCAAACAGACGATGTTGATAATCGCCCTCGCCATACACCATCGGCAAGCGCAAAATGGTCGCAGGCAGTTTGGGCTCGGCGGCTGCGACATGTTCGACCAAAATTTTGTCGTAATCGTCCACCCATTGTTGGGGATCGTTCGCCGCGCGCGGCGACGCGCCGCGATACGGATAAATTTTGTTGCGCAGCGGCGCGGCTTCGTCAAAGGGAATGCGTTCGAGCGGTTCGCCTTCGACGCCGCGCAAAACATCATACGCGCGATACACATCCATGCTGCTAAGAACGACGCTCCGTCGCGCCACCTCACGAAAGGTTTCGCCCAAGCCGCGCGCGTCCGTTTCGGTCATTGCCCGCATGTCAATCACAACCTCGGGCGCGAACTTTTTGAACGCGCCGCGGAACCATCCCAAATTTCTGCGGTCGCCAAAAATTTCCTGGACGTTCTGCATTTCGAGCGGCGTATGCCCGCGATGAAAGACCGCGACGCGATGCCCCTGCGCGAGCAGTTGCTGGGTGACCGCCCTGCCGATAAAACGCGTACCGCCGATTATGACGACGTTCATTGTTTCTCCACGAGGACGAAATACGGGCCCGCGCGCAAATTTCCAAACAATGTAATGTCCAACTGCATCACCTTGGATGCGATTTCGAGCGGCACAATATATTTACCGCCGCGGGTGGTCTGCATCGCCGCGCGCACGTTGGAACGCGCGCGGACTTGTTGTTCCAATTTATTCTCGCCGCGCGCCTTTTGGCTCAAATAATTTTCGCCCAATTTCATGAACACGTTTTCGATCCAACCCTGCAACACGCCGTTCCAGAACGCGACGCGTTTCACCACGAACCCGTGCCCCTCGAACATCGCGCGCAATTCCTCGTACGTGCGAATCGCCTTGACGTGATCTGACTTGCGCCAATCGTCGCGCGTAAAATCCACTGCGCCGCGTTTGGACAACCAGCGCGTCACGGCTTGCTGCGGCGCCATCAACGGCGCGAGCGTTTGCTTTTCGCGCGTATTTGAAAACACAAAAAAACGTCCACCGGGTTTCAACACGCGGCGCGTTTCATCCAACACACGCGCAATATCGTCGCGCGTGAGGTGTTCCAGCACGTCAATCGAAAACACCTTGTCGAGCGTCGCGGCGCGTACGGGCAGCGCGCGCAAATCGGCGCGCAAGAGCGGCAATTCTGCGCGGGCGCGGTCGGCGAACCACGGCGCGAGGTCGGCGGCAAGCATCGTCGCCACCTTGTCGCGATTCCAATACGCGAATTTGCCGTTGCCGCAGCCCAGATCGAGGACGACGTCGTTTTTCTCGAATCGCAAAAATTCATTCAACAAATTATTTTTCACTTGCGCCGAAAGCAGCGGGCGACCCAAGTCGCGATAATCGAGAATGTGTCCGCCTTCGTCCTCTGCATACAGTGTCGTGTGTTCGTATTCCGCGCGCGGCAGCAGTTCCGCGTAACCGTCGCGAATCGTGTACACCGTCGCGCATTGTGTGCACATCAACGCGTCGCCGCCGACACGCGACCACGCCATTTGCTCCGGGTTCACGTTGGGTGTGGTCGCGTGTCGAAATTCCAGCGCCGCGTGATCGGTCGGACAACAGAGCAGGGGCAATACTTTTGATGAAAACATAGCGTGTAACTGCCTGCCCCGAAGAACTGAGGGGGCAAGCGTCAAGCGTAGTAACGTGCAATGTATTCCATCGCCTTATTCGTTCACCGCGTGATCGGCGGGACAACAGAGCAGGGGCAATAGCTCGGTGGAGAACATTACTTGATCAGGACGGCGTACTCTTCGGGATAATCAATCCCAAAGCGCGCGCATAGAGCTGCGACGTCTTGAAAATCACTCTCACGCAGTTTGTAGCCGGTATGAAACTTGACCATGTATTCGGGCGAAATGCACTTGACGGCTTGTCCATTGATGACCCCGCTGCCTGTCAGCGATGCCGCCGGATACATCACGCCTTTTTCCGGGGGACCGTAGAGACCATTTCCCTCCGCATCAAAAACAATCGCGTGCACATCCACGCGACGACCGTTGTTATCGCCCAGGACGAAATTCCACGCGCTGGTGTCATCGCGCGGCACATCGAAATAACCTTGCTGTTCCAAAAACTCGCGCAGCTTGGGCACGTCCTTTTGCTGAATCACAATATCTACATCGCTATGGACGCGCGTCTGTTCGCCCAGCAACGCGTCAACGCTCCAACCGCCGTCGAGCCAAACCTCGATGCCGCGACGATGGAGTTGCGTGTACAAGTCCAAGACATCCGTACTGTTCATAGGCTTATTCGGAATAGACAGGATTAGGGCGATGAAGGCAATGGGAATTCATCGCACATCGCAGCAGAAACAAGATTAGAAAATCCTGTTAATTGCGATGCAGTTCATCGCCCAAATCCTGTCGAAAAGCTTATTCCGCATCTATTGCTTGTAAAACGATCCGCGATTTGTCAGAAAACGCTGCGCGATTTCAAACAAGCGCGGCGGGACCGCGAAAATTTGATTGCGCGCCATGGCGAGCATGTCCACCGGTTCTTGGCGCGGCACCATGCCCGTGACAAATTGCAGAATGAAAAATAAATTCCATAGAATCAACAGCGCGCCCACGCCGGCCAACACCGGACGCGGCACACGCGTCTGCAATGCCTCCGCGAACGCGGCAAGCCCGACGACAAAAATCACGGTGCAGTTGATAAAGCGGCGCATTCCGAACGCCGCGCCGCCGAACCATGTCGAGAACGAGCCGAGCAAATACGTTTCGACCGCGAGCGCGACGAGAAACGCGGCGGCGAGCATTTTATCTCTTCGCCACAAAAAAAACAGCCCGGCGACTGCCAACAAAACCACCGGCGTCCACGTAAACAAGCCGTGAAAATTGGAAAACAAAATATCCAAGATGTGATCGCCATTCCACGTAAATTTATCTGTCACATTGCGCGCGGGCAAAAAATTTCCGTTCAACACGCGATACACAAGGAACTGCGGAACAAAGACCACAAACGCGCCGCCTACCATTACGACACCGCCGAGAATCCAGTTTTTCAACAGCTTTCGTATGTCATTTCGAGGCGGAGTTGCGACGAACTGCGTCGCCGAAATCTCGCGCGGCAAAACCGAGATTTCTCGCTCCGCCTTGCTCCGCTCGAAATGACGACCCTGATGTGTTGCGGCGAGATTGTCGCGCGTGCGCCATGCCGCGTAGACGACACCCAAAAATTCGACGAGCGGTATCACGAAAAAGACGCCCTCTTGCTCGCGCACCATCGTCATCAAGCCGCCGCTTGCGCCCAAGAGAATCCAGCTCTGCCAGTTGCCCTGTGCGCGCGAGTCACGCGTGCGCCACCACACATAGACAAACAGCGCGGACGCGAACAGCGACGCGGCGTGGCTGAACGCGGGCGCGACGTACATATAGTACACCGCGTTCGTCGCAAACAAAATCACGAGCGCCGCGCCCAAGGCAGTCACTTCGGCAAAGTAATGACGCGCGATGCGATACGCCAAATAGATGCCCAGCCAGCCGTAGAACACGGAACCGACGCACACCGCGTAAATGTACGGCGTCGAAATGCCGTTCGCCGCGAACGCGGGATTGAAATTTTGCAGGACTAGAGCGACCAGATGTGCGACCAAATAAAACGGCAGCCACAATACTGCCGTGCCCAGCGGACCGAAATTGATTTGCAGACCGGTCGGCGTTTTCAAATCGAGAAAGGTTTCTTTGAATCGCGATTTCACACAATCGTCGGGGTCGCGATTGCAAAAGTATTCGTATTGATTGCGAAAATTCAGATCGCCGTCGAGCAAGATGGAAGGCAAATACGAAAAGTATTCGATTTCGTCGGACGCGGCGACGCGCGGCGTCACGAACGGCAGCGACGCCAAAAACAAAACCAGCATCACCAACAAGCCGCGCTCGATGCGGATTTTTCCGAAAGAAAAATAATTCAACATGCCCATTGTAGTAACGAATTCATTCGTTAGGCGCGCGCGGAACGAATGAATTCGTTACTACGGATTCCGCCGCGCGCACAATTTTTTTCGCGCGTTTTGTGTATGTAAAATCTGCGACGCGTTCGCGTGCGCGTTCCGCGACATGTTGCGAACCTGGACGCATCGCGTCTTGTAACGCGCGTGCAAGCGCCGCCACATCGCCGCGTGGAAAATACAACGCATCATCGCCCAAAATTTCGCGCAGCGACGCGCGCTCCACGCACACAATCGGACGCGCCATCGCCATATATTCAAACATTTTCAGCGGCGACGCGGTGGCATCCGTCACCGTATCGGGTATCACCAGCGCGTCTGCGGCGGCAAGATACTGCGCAATCACGTTTGACCCTTCACGGTGTTCAGGGCGGGCGGTTTGACGCTCGACGAATTGAACGCGCTCTGCAACCCCCCATTCATGCGCCGTTGCTTTCAATTCTTGCACTTCAAAATCGCGCCCGCCGACCAAAACGAGTTGCGCTTGCGGCGCATTCCACTCTTGGAACGCGCGCAGCAAAACATCCAAGCCGCGATACTTGAACGTCATACCCACGTAGGTCACGATTTGCGCATCGAGCGGCAAATGCAGCGCGCGCCGCGCTTGCATTTTGTCGCGCGGAAAATAGATCGCGTCGTCGTACGCGTCGGGAATGACAAAGACGCGCGGCGCGGGCTGCCAACCGCGCGCAATGATTTCTTGCCGAAACGTTTCGGTCAGCGAGACAATGCCGCGTGCGCCGCGCAGCGCGGTTTCATCCGCGCGCGCTACCCAGTTTTGCAAACGCGCGCTTTTCGTTTGTCCCGGATGCTGTGATTCCAAATCATGTACTTCGTACAACACGGGCAGCTGTGCTTGCACAAAACGATACGCGCACACAATGTCACGCGTGTAAATCAAATCGGGCGACCGCGCGCGGATTTTTCGCACCGCGCGTTGTGCGTACAACGAACGCTCGATGTACGAATACCACGCGCTTGTATACAGGCGCGACAGTTTGTTGAGGGGAATGCGCGCTAAACGCGTCGTCGAAAAAGGGGGGGGAGCTTCATTGCCGAAACGCGGCACGATCACATCCAAACGTTCGCCCAATTGTTTTGACAATTCGCGCAGGGTATGGAACGTCTGAATCGAATTTGCAGATTGCAAATCGAGCGGCGAGTAGGCGACGTAACAGAGAGCCAGTGACGACACGGTAATAATATTCGACCCCAAGGGATTGTATACTGGGCACGGACATATTCTGCGGTTTTGTCATTCTGAGCGGAGCGAAGAATCCTTCGGCTACGCTCAGAGTTTGTGAAAATATCCCCCTTCTTCGCCGCAATGGACTGCGTTACCGCAACATCTAGTAGGTCATTGGTTGTGTCCATACTCAGAGTTTGTGAAAATATCCCCCTTCTTCGCCGCAATGGACTGCGTTACCGCAACATCTAGTAGGTCATTGGTTGTGTCCATACTAGATATGGGCGCAAGCCGTCTACGGAGGGGTTAGATTCACAAACTCTCAGGACAGGTTCTCTACCTGACGTTAGCCAGAGATTCTTCAGTTCCTTCGTTGCACTCAGGACTCAGAATGACAGCATAGAAAAGCGCAGTTTGTGCCCGTGTGAAGTATAGAACGACAAGCCAAGATGCCTGAAAGAAATTTCTGCGCATTGAATGGATGCGGCAGTTAGTTTACAAAGCGTCAAGAAGTTGCCGAACCGTCTCCAGACTCGCTTGCATTTGCTTTGGATTTAGGTCGTATTCGCGAGCATGGCGACTTGCTTCGAGAGCCATTTTTTCGAGTGACGCAAATTCGATGAACTCACGTTGAAGCAAAAAGCCGACATCTTCCAGGTCGGTGGGGAAACCGCGATCCAATTTGCCAAGCGCCATTGCGTAGGGGTCAAGCACATAGACTTGAATCGTGCCGTATTTGCCTATGGCGATGTTTCGCTGGGTCGTATCCGGCAGCGGCGGAATCATTTCGTCATAGGGAACGGCTTCGATCTTGAGGTCCAATTCGACGGCGAGTTGCGCAATCAGCCGTTGTAAATCATTCC
Source organism: Chloroflexota bacterium (assembly GCA_016209205.1). GTDB lineage: Bacteria > Chloroflexota > Anaerolineae > UBA4142 > SHND01 > SHND01. Next base: position 9,335 of record JACQWQ010000098.1, on the reverse strand, counting down.
AGAGGCCCGGGATATCAATGCCGACGTAATCAATGTCAAGCGTAGGACGACTACCGCCCAAAAGGACGAGCGCACTGCCGCCGAGCAAATACAATGTGGCGGGTTTGGGATAGCGTTTGCCCAACTCGTGCAAGAACGATTCGAGTTGGGCTGTGCTTATGTGGTCTGCCATACATGTTGTTTCCGTCGTTCTGCGCGCAACTCGACCAGGGCAAGCCATGTGCGCACAGCATGTTCATAACCGCCGACCCAATTCATGTTCAGTCCGCGCAATTCCGCGTGACGCGCACCCACGCGCGCCAAGGAGGCTTCGACGTTGTCCGTCAGGTCAATGTGCAATGCTTGACTATACAAATCGGGCAGCGCCGCCTGCGCGCCAAACAAGCGCGCGAGACGCGCCGCGTATTTTCGCTGCAAGAGCAGCGCCGCCGTGTAAAACAGTTCGAGCGTGTCGCGCGGCTGCCCGGTCAGACGCGTGGACGCGACTTGGGCTTCCTTTGCCAATTCGGGATGGCGGAGCAGGAGCGGGATGAGCGCGGAACGCATCCGCGCTTCCGGCGCGGATGCCAATCCTTGGAGCAGCGCCGCGGGCGACAACGCCAACGCGGTTTCGTTTTGGACGCCGCCCATGAGGAACGGCACATCCAACGCGTCGAGCGCGCCGACGAGTTCATCGGCGGAGGGAATTTCACTGGTCCCTGTCATACCATTATTTAACCGCCAGTGCAGCAAAACCGACCGCGACAGCGGACGATTGCTTTGCATCGAACGCGCGGAACAAAAGCGACATGGGCAATTCGACAAACACACGCGCCAGCGCGCGTCCGATCCGAGTGCCGCCGAACGCGTGCGCCAACACGTCGTTCGTGACTGCGACGTAATTGCCGCCCGAAACGATCTCGACGCGCGAAAAATCGCGCAGCAAATAACGATAGCCCTCGTGCGTGAACCGAAAGTAATCGTGTGGCGACGCGTGATAGGGATGATAAAACGGCGCATAACTAAAATACACGCCGCCCGGTTTCAAAACGCGCGCCACCTCATTCGCCGCACGCAGCGGATCATACAAATGCTCCAACACCGAAACCATGATTACGCCGTCAAGCGAGCCATCGGCAATCGGCAGCGCGTGCGCGTCGGCGACGAACATGACATTCGTACCGGGTTCCACATCCAAGCCAAAATAACCGCGCTGCTGTACCAATTGCGCGTACTTGTCCGCCAGCGCGTATTGCCCCGCGCGCCGGTTTTTTTCGACGACACTGCCCGCGCCCACATCCAAAACGCGCGCGTCGGGTTTGGCAATGAGCGTGTCAATCGTTTGAATCAACAAGCGTTGCGGGGCGGCGGAACGAAGTTTCACGATAACTTGTACCAATCTACCGTTCGTCTCAAACCCTCGCGTACTTGTACCGTCGGTTCATAGCCCAGTAATTCGCGCGCCCGCGAAATGTCCGCGTGGGAATGGCGCACATCGCCCGCGCGGGGCGGACCGAATTGGGTGGGGAGCGTTTGCTGCGTCAATTCATTCAGCGTCGCGATGATTTGATTCAACGTGGTGCGCGCGCCGCCTGCAACGTTCACGACCAGCGCGCCGTCCGTTTCGCTCGACGCGGCGAGCAAATTCGCGCGCACCACATTTTCGATGTAGGTAAAATCGCGCGATTGTTCGCCGTCGCCGTGAATGGGGTAGGGTTCGCCGTGCAGCGCGCACTGCACGAATTTTGCGAGCGCGCCGGAATACTGGGAATGCGGGTCTTGACGTGGACCGAACACGTTGAAATAGCGCAAACAAATCGTCGAGAGTCCGTATAGGTCGGCAAACACGCGCGCGTAATATTCGCCTGCCAATTTTGTGACCGCGTACGGCGAAAGCGGCGCGGGTTCAAACGTTTCGACTTTGGGGAGTGCGGGCGAATTGCCGTACACCGACGAACTGCTCGCCATCACGACGCGTTGCACTTGCCGATCGCGCGCCGCAATCAACACATTCAGCGTGCCCGTCAGATTCGCGTCGTGCGAGGCGCGCGGGTTTTTGATGGAACGCGGCACCGACGGCAGCGCGGCTTGATGAAACACCACGTCCGTTTCTGCCGCTGCCGCTTGTACGGTTTCGAGATCGGCGAGATCGCCTTGAATGAATTCAATCTGTGCGCGCACGAGCGCGAGATTTTCCAAATGCCCTGTCGCCAGATTGTCTAACACGCGCACGTGCTCGCCGCGCGCGACCAACGCTTCGACCAAATGCGAGCCGATAAAGCCCGCCCCACCTGTAACCAGAATCTTCATGCTTTCACCACCGGCGCGGCTTGCAAAATTCGCGCATAGACAGCTTCATTGCGCGCCGTTAAATCCTTTTCGTCAAAACGCGTCAAGGTCTCGAATCCGTTTTGAATCAAGTGCGTGCGCAGCGCATCGTCACGCATGATTCGCAAAATCGCGTCCGCAAACGCGCGCGGGTCGTCGCGCGGCGCGAGCAACCCATTTTCCTCGTGTCGCACCACTTCATCCACCACTGGAATATTCGAAGCAATCACCGGACAGCCCGCCGCCATCGCTTCGAGCGGCGGCAAACCGAATCCTTCATAACGCGTCGGCAAAACCGAAACGTCCGCCGAATTATACAAGCGCACTTTGTCCTCTTCGCTTACGCGTCCGACAATTTCCAAGTGCTCGTGCGTACCATCTTTGCGCGCAATCGCTTCGAGTTCGCGCCGATGGATCGGACTGTGCCCGACAAACAAAAAGGTCGCCTTGGGAAAATGCTCGAGCACCATGGGCATCGCACGCGCGAGCACGTCGAACCCTTTGCGATACTTGAATTGACCGACAAACAAAATCACGGGACGCGTAAATTCTTGATGAAAAGTTTCGCCGCGTAAATTTGAAATGAACGGCACATCCACCCACAGCGGAATCGTTTCGCTTTCAATGTGCATCTGCGCCCAAATGCCGCGCTCGTGCTCCGAGCACGCAATGACCGCGTTCGCATGGTGCACGGGATAGTGCATGAAATAATTTTCGACGTGGCGCTTGACGCGTCCGTCGCGCGAAGTCCGATTGATAATTTCGCGCCGCGACCAGATCAGATTGTGATACAACGGTTCCGTGTCGAGCGGATGGTCGCGGTCGCGCGACAGATATTGGTCGTGCAGCGGTCCGATGGGCGTGACGACGTACGGGATATTTTCGCGCCGCGCATAATAGGCGGCTTGAAACGCGAATTGATTGCGCAAGTGTTGAATGTGAATCACATCCGGTTTCGGTCCGCGCTGCAATGCGCTCCAGAACTCGCGTGTGAGCCAACCGTTCGGCTCGATGCGTTGCACCTCGATGCCTTCGACATTCTCCTGGCGCGTGTTCAACGCGTCGGATTTTGCGTCAAAATAGGTCAACGCGCGCACGCGATGTCCGCGTTGGACCAATGCCTTCGCCAACAGCACTTCGGGCCAATTGCGAAACATGCGCGTGATGCCGCCGGTTGTGACGATCAGAATGTGCATGAGAAGGTAAACAAGGAAACAGGTAATCGGGTAAACAAGTAAATGGTAGACAGGAAAGTAGGTAAACAGGGAGAGAGGTAGAAGGGAGACAAGTTGATTTGATTCGTTTTATTCCTGTGTACCTTGTTCATTTACCTGTGTACCTATTTACCTGTTTACCTGTCTACCTGTTTGCCCGTCTACTTTTTACTCAACACCGCGTCATACGCTCCCAACACGCGTTCCGTCACCGCGTCCCACGTAAACAATTTCAACACGCGCTCGCGTCCGCATTGCCCAAAGCGCTCGCGCAACGCGGCATCGTCAAGCAAGCGTCCAATCTTTTCGGCGAAATCCGCCGCGTTTTCCGGTTCCGCCAAGAAACCCGTTTCGCCATCGGCGATCACTTCGGGAATGCCGCCGAAACGCGAACCCACCACCGGACGCGCGCACGCCATCGCTTCGGCGGACATGATGCTGAAGGTTTCGTTGGCGTAACTGCCGATGGCGACGACATCCGCCAGCGCATAGTACGGCGCGAGCGCGTCAGGCGCGATATACCCCAAAAATTTTACGCGGTCGGCGATGCCGCGTTCGCGCGCGCGTTGTTCCAAATCCGCGCGGTATTCGCCCTCCCCCGCGATGAGCAGACGCACATTGCGTGTCTGTGCCGGCAATGCGGTCGCGTCAATCAAATACTGTACGCCTTTCCAACGCACTAGCCGCCCCGCGTATAAAATCGTTTGCGCGTTCCCCGCAACGTCTTGGCGAAATTTCGTATCAGGTGCTTGCGGAAAAAATTGCTGCGGGTCAATGCCGTTGTATACCACATCGGGCAAAATGCCATAATGGGCGCGCACCTGTTCGGCGTTGAATGCGGAACACGAGACCGCAATATCACTCGTCTTGACAAAACGACGGTCGCCCGGAAAAAAATCAGTGCCGTGACAACCGAAAACAATTTTACTTGACGCTTGGCGTTTGAACCACGCGGCGGCAGGCAAGTCGTACGGTTTTTGAATGTGCACAAGGTCAAAGCGTTCGCGTTCCATGAACGCGCGCGCGTTAAAACCGAACGAGAGCCGCTCTGCCAATTTTGTCCACGTGTATTGTTTCGCTAAACCCAGCACGCGGCGCAATGTTACGCGCGAGGTGTATGGAAATGTCACTACGCGCACATTCTCGTGCGCGCGCCGAATGTTGCCCTCGCCGCCGACAATCGTCGTGTCAATCCCGCGCTGCGCCAAACCGCGCGCCACCTCCCACACAAAACTTTCGACGCCGCCGTACTGTGTCGTCGTCGTGAGATTGTACAACGCGACTTTCACTTGTACCCCACACCGACTAACGTATTGCCAATCACCGGCAAGCCCGGCAGCGCTGTACGAAAATTCAACTTGCGCGATGAAACCCAACGGAGCGGTTTGAACCCCGCGCGCACGCGCACGTTCCGAAAACCCGCGCGCGCGAAAACTTGATGCAGCGTTTGCGGATTGAACAGCGTTTGATGCGTCGCGTCCGCGTCGCCCGCCCACACTTTGCCGAGCAGCGGATAGTACGTGCGGCGCACATCCCACAAATTCGGCGTCGTCACTGCGACTGCGCCTCCCCCCCGCAGCACGCGATAACATTCGCGCAGCGTAAATTCAGGCGACGCGACGTGCTCGATCACCTCACTCATCAAAATCACGTCGAACGAATTATCGGCATAAGGCAGGACGTTGTCAGAATTACACTGCACGAGCCGCGCGTCGGGAATCAATTGGCGCGCTTGCACGAGCGGGTATTCGATGAAATCAGAACCGAACGGCGCAAAACCGCGTTGTTTCAAATAGCGCAGCGCGGGGCCCGCGCCGCAGCCCGCGTCGAGAATCCGCGCGTCGGGCGCAACATGCGCAATGTGTTGCAGCAAACGTCCGTATTGAAACGCGACCTTTTCGTCGGATTTGTCTAGTTGCGCCTGAAAGTATTTTGCGTCGTACGACAAGAGTGATCGTAAACAGGAAAACAGGGAAACAAGTAAACAAGTGGATTTCTGTCTACCTGTTTACCTGTTTACCTCTTTACCTGTCTACCTGTTTACCTGCCACCTGTCTACCCGTTCACAGCCATTTCAATATCGCATCTCGAAACGGTAGTTTCAAGGCTTTCAATCGTTCTTTTTCTTGCGCGTCGAATCCGCCCAAGAGTTTGAATAGAATCATAAAAAGAATCGCAAATAAAATTGTTGCCAGCGTCAACCACCACCATTCCAAATCGCGCGCGAAAAACATGGGGACGGCGGCGAGGAATGCGGCAACGCTGACGCGCAGCAGAAATGCGAATGGAAAACGAATCGCGTAGTGACGCGCGGTATATGCTGTTGCGAACAAGCGTGAAAGCAAACGCGGCGCGCCGAGGGACAATGCCGCGCCGAGTGCGCCGAAGGGCGGCACGAGCACCAGCAAAAGCGGCACGGTCAACAACGAAAGCAGCCGCGTCCACAAAACCGCGCGCGATTCTTGGAACACAATCAACATGGACTGCGGAATGCTGGTCAAGGTTTCGCCAAACAAAAAGAAAACCAAAATCATCGCGACGAGGGCTGACTGTTCGTACGTTTCGGTGAACAAGAATGGAATGAGCCGCGCCGAGAGCAGAATCATTGCTACGCCGCACGGTACGAGCGTAAACACAAAAAATTTTGTCAGCGTCGAATATGCTTCGCGTACCTGTTCCATTTTGTTTTCGGCATACAAGCGCGTAAACAGCGGCGTTTGGATGCCCGTGAGCGGCGCGACGAGAAAGCGCAAAAAGTATTGGACAAAACGAAAGCCGACGGCGAGCACGGCGACGGCGGTAAGTTGTTTCGTTCCGGTCAACACCAGCGCGGCGAATCCGGGTTCGCCCAATGCGACGGTCGCGGTAATGACAAAGTTCAACGCCGAGATATGCGCGAACCTTGCCCACAAGCGATGAGGCAGCGCGCCGTCGCGCCGCGGAATTTGATGCACCAACGCGCGGGCGCGCCACGTGGCTAGCGCATCGAGCAGCGCGCTGGAGAACACCATCGCGCTGACTACGCCGACGACGCCCATGCTTGCCAACGCCGCGCCGACGACCAACAGCGGCTGCACGAGCGATGCCACAATGTCGAGCAGGTTCGTCGCGATCTGTTTGAAATGCGTGTAAAGGAACTGGATGAAAACATCCGAGACCGCGCCGAGAATCACGAGCGCGGCAATGCCCGCTAACAAAATTTCGCCGTCCGCGCCGAGCGCCAACACGCGAGTGAAAAAATCGGGCGCGAGCGCAAACGCCGCGATGATGGGCAGAATAACCAGTAGCTTGATTCCAAACAGCTGCGCGAAAAATTTTTCCAGTCCCTGGCGTCCCGCGCTCTGTTCGATTTCGGGCGTAAAGCGCGCGACGCTGCGCTCCATGCCCAAATCAACGTACGTGCCAATCAGCGCCGCCGTGTACAAAATCAGCGAATACTGCGCGTAATCGTGTTTGCTCAACACGCGCGTGAGAATCATCCCCGACCCGAGCGCGAGCGCAAATTTTACGGGAAACAGCGCGCTGTTCCACAGCATCGCGCTGGAGACGCGGTGCGCGAGGGAGGCGAATGGCGCGCTGCTCACACCTCACCCCCGACCCCGCTCCTAGTGGGTGAGGGGAGAAGAGTGGCCCCCTCTCCTTTTAGGAGAGGGGTTAGGGGTGAGGTTTTTAGCAGCACCAGACGATACGTCCCCATTCCAAAGGTTCGCCACGAATCGTACAGTGCGTCGCCAAACACACGCGGATATTTTTGAAAACGCGATTTCGCGCGGTTCAAATCTTGAATTTGAAAACCAAACTGCGCGGCGAATTTTTCAAACGCGCCGTACGGGAAATAGTGCATCTCGCTCAGTTTCTGTTTGTCGCGCAGCGCTGAAGCTTTGGCGCGGTGGCGTAGTTCGATATATTTTTCGCCGAGGGGGCGCGGTAGATAATTGACAAGACGCAGATGATAGTGCGGGTCCACGAGCGCGAAACGATTGATGACGGTCATGAACGCGATGCCGTCGTCGTCCAACACACGCGCAATTTCACTCAACAAATGTTTCGGCTCTTGGACGTGTTCCAACACATCCCAACACGTGACAATGTGAAAACTCGCGTCCGCAAACGGCAGCGCTTCGCCCGCGCCGACGAGCGCGGGTAAATTCAAATCATAGCGCCGGGCGCGCGTGCGTGAAATTTCACAGTACGCAAAATTGTAATCACACGCGATAATGCGTTCGCCCGCGCGCTGCATTGCGACGGCAAAACCGCCCATCCCCGCGCCGAGATCGAGGACGCGCGTTGCGGGCGCGCCATTCTCAAAACGCGCGATTTCTGCCAGCGCGTCGCGTTGATAATTTTCTTGCCATAGGCGCCGCGTGCGCCACTCCGCAAAATCCGCGCGCCAGCGCATGTGCGCGAGCCACGGCTCGATTTGCGCGGCAAGGGTGCGTTCGATTTCGGGATGGACTGGCGCCGGTACGCCATCGGTTTGGGACAAACTCACGAATGGCTCCGAACGATGCGGCGGAATTTTGGGAGGGTGTGGACGCGGCGCAAAAAAATATCGCCGAATAACATGGCGGCGATATTATAAACGTGAAAAGTGAAAAGGGAAAAACTGATTTGACCCCTTGACTCTCCCCTTACAGGATGGTGTATAGTGCGGTTGCAGCTGCACAAGAAGGGACGAACATGTTCAAGATTGGTGAGTTTTCCAAAATCGCGCAGGTGACGGTAAAAACGCTGCGGTATTACGACCAGGTGGATTTGCTGAAACCGGCGCAGATTGATCGCTTTAGCGACTATCGTTATTACACGCTCGATCAACTGCCGCGTTTGAATCGCATTCTCGCGTTCAAAGATTTGGGTTTCTCGTTGGACGAAATCGCGCGTTTGCTCGACGAAAATGTTTCCGCCGAACAACTGCGCGGGATGCTGCGCTTGAAACAAGCCGAAGCGCAGCAGCGCGTTGCCGACGAACAAGCGCGGTTGGCGCGGATCGAGGCGCGTTTGCAGATGATTGAACAGGAGGGCAAAATGCCAAGCCATGAAATGATTGTGAAAAAGGTGGATGCGCTGCGCGTCGCCGCCATCCGCCGCACGATTCCGACGTACGCGGAGCAAGGACCGTTGTGGGGCGCGTTGGAAGAGTATCTCGCGCAGCAGCACATTACGCCGAACGGTCCGTGTCTCACGATCTATTACGACACCGAATACCGCGAACGCGATGTGGATGTCGAAGCGTGCGAGCCGGCGCCGAATAACGCGGCGAGCAGTAACGGGGTGACGGTTTATACGCTGGCTGCGGTGGAAACGATGGCGACGGTTTTGCATCGCGGCGGTTTTGAAAACGTAGGAGAGACATACGGCGCGCTGCTCGCGTGGATCGAAAAGAATGGTTATCGCATCGTCGGACCGAATCGCGAGGTCTACTTGCGCGCGTTCGTGGACATGCCGGGCGCAGCGCCGTATCCGTCGGAATATATCACCACCAATCCGGCGGAACGTTTGACCGAGATTCAGTTTCCGGTGGAAAAAGTGTAAATGAAGCAAGACCTTCGAGGTTTTCAACCATTCGCGTGGAGTCACGCGTTCGCGGTGGAATTGTAGGCAATTCCATAAACCATCGAAGGTCTTGCGCCCTATTTTGCTTGCAGAGTTGCATTCACCCGCGCGCGAATGGTATCGAGCGAATCGTCAATCAACAATGCGCCGTTCTCGAACACGGTGCGCATCACCGAACGCGCGTCCGGTTGCATTCCACCCAGCGCAATCGTTTCGTATCCGTTTTCCGTTTGAATCAAATCGAGACGTCCCGCTTTGCTT
>JACQWQ010000097.1 GCA_016209205.1 Chloroflexota bacterium | reverse complement strand
GTTTGCGTACACTGGCGATGGGGTTATTGCGCAAAGCCAACATCAAAAACTTTCGAGCGGCGCTGGATGATTTTGCTGACAACTCAAAGCTATTCAAGGGCTTCTTGGAGCAAGTTGATTTTTTATGAGAAAGCCTTGGGCCACCCGTAGGGTGGACCTAGCCTCCAGTGAAACTCTGGAGGGACAGACTGAAATCGGGGCTCAGGAGGAGCCGCTTTTTTGTTTTCACCATAATTGACGGCTGACGACCTCTTCGACAACTACTCTGCCTTCGAGGATTTGATACAGATGCTCGTCACCGCGTTCGTACTTTTGGTAGAGTGCCCAGGCAACGTGATCTACTGCCTGAAGCCCTTTTTGATTCCGCGAGTCCTCTTGGTGCACCAATACCATTTGCTCAGCCAAATCGGCAATCCCCTCACGAAGTGCTTTCTCGAGTCGGTTCCGCAAACTTGGCTTGGTGTAGCGCTTGTCGAGCCATAACTCCAGGCGAGAGTGTCGCTCAACGCAATGCCTGACTGCTCTCTTCACCGCTTCTCGATAAATATCTTCCGCATCGCCCGGTGGTTTCAGAATGGATCGCTTGTCCACAATGACCGCCACAATTTCGACGTCTTCTTCTACAATGGCTTGGAGCAACCGTCCAATGACACCGCTCTGAACATCTGCGGCTTTGAGTTCGTCTAGGTTCGCTCTACGTCCTAAACTTTTGCGGGCTCGTTTGACGTGCAGTTCGATTGGCCTCGGATCCTTGGTGATAAGAACCGCGACTACAAGATGGCGACTACCAGCGAAGGGAGCGACGTCACCTGAGAGTTTGTGAATCTAACCCCTCCGTAGACGGCTTGCGCCCATATCTAGTATGGACACAACCAATGACCTACTAGATGTTGCGGTAACGCAGTCCGTTGCGGCGAAGAAGGGGGATATTTTCACAAACTCTGAGCGCAGCCGAAGGGTCCACCTCGTCCACCGACGGCGCGTTGAAGCATGTCCTGACGCGAAGCGTGTCGAAGGAAAATCCGCGAGCGCTTCTGCTCCATCCTCGCCCAGATTATCGCGCTGCCCAACTTTCATTCACGACCCACTGTTCACAGCCTCATGGGCGACCGGCTCCGGCGGAACATCCTCCGCGTAACTGTACACCTCGATCCCTAATTGTCGCGCCACCTCCCGCGCCCGCTCCTCCACCATCGGCGAGATCACGATGCGCCGGCTCGCCGTCCGCTGATGCCGCTTTTCGTAGAGCCGCGTCTTGCGGTCAAACGCGTACAGATCCGAGCGCGACAGGGAGGATTTGATCTCGCCCAAAATCAAAACCCCGTTGCGGATGATGACGTCCAACTCGATTTGCTCGGGACGCCCAAACACCTCGCCCGCATCGTCGAATTCGACCACGTTGACAACTTGGACGCCAAACGATTCCTCGAGGATGCCCTTCAACGCACTGCGAAACGATTGCTCGGTATTCAAACCCCACCGCGCTCCCAGCGCACCCAGCGTGCTGTCGTGCTTGCGCGCCAGGTCCCGAATAGACACAAGCATCGCATTGATCGTCTTTTGATTCTCGTCCCACTTGCGCGCATCTTCGAGACGATGCTCCTCCCACTTGCGCGCCTGCTCTTCGCGGTCGCGGCGCAGTTCTTCCAACACGCGGTCGAAATGGCTCTCCGTTTCCCGCTTGTCAGCGAATTGCTCCTGCGACAGACGCAGAATCAGATCGCGCACCTGCGGATCCCGCTCCACAATCGCCGGGAGTTCACGCAGGATGATCGCTTTCACTTGTCGTTCAGTTACTGGAGGCGCCATTTTTTAACCCTTCCTCATCTTGCCCCAATCGCTCGGCTGACCATTCGACCACGCGACTAGCCAATCCAACTACACTTGCACCGCACGGCACACCTGCCTTGGCAGGCGGTGCCAGGGAGTGCAGGTGTCGCCCTCTTGGAGCAGAGAGCACTTCTCACCCTCTGCCCACAACTGCCAATCGTCCAATGAGCCAATGCCCAGTGAGCCAACATCGCCCACGGCACAGGTGACACCTGCGGCTTGGGGTTTGAGACCTGCGACCGCCCGCTGTCCACATCCTGAGCGACAGTCGAAGGACATCCTGAGTGCAGTCGAAGGATCACTGCTCACTGCTTACTGTTCACTGCTCACGGCTTGCTCACTTCTTTTGCTCCCGCGTGGCCCGGGCGGTCCGTCGCCGTTACGGTGATGCGCACCGAGGTGCCCGTCGGCACGGCAACAGTCGCCTTGTAGGTCCAACGCCCGCTGTCAGGCGGCGTTTCGGTTGCCGCGCCCTCTTCAACCGCTGTTCCGTCGGCTTGGGCAATGGCGACCTTCACCGCCGTCACGTCAAAGTCGTCGTGCGCGCGGATCGCAATCGTGTCGCCGACGCGACCGGCGTACGCGCTGAGGTCTACCTCGCCCACCGACGGCGCATTGAAAAAGTCCGCGATCGTCAGACTAAAGACCGGCTGCCCTTTGGCTTTCGCCGCCTCCTCGTAGATGGTCTTGGTCGCCGGGTCTGCCATCACCATCTTGCCGTACAGCGCGGCTTGGCGGAATTGCTCCCGCACCGCCGCTTGCGCCTCGGTCGGCGCCTGTCCCGTCAGGTCTGGTTTGCGCGCAACCACCACCTCATCCCCGTAGCGCTTGAAGACGAGATCGCCGATCTTGCCGCGCAACTGTTCGATCACCGGATTCATCTTTACCTTTGCCATGTTTTCCTCCTTGTGTTTGGAATTTGGGATTTGGAAATTGGAAGTTGGGAGTTGGAGGTTGGGAGTTGGGATTTTGGATTCTGCTCCAGTCTTCCATCCTTCTTCCATCCTTCTTGGATCCTTCTTACAACCTTCTTACCCTCTCCCCCTTACCTTGTCTCCCTGTCTACCCCTCTCTCATCTGGCTGCCGGCGACGGCGCGAGCAATCCGGCCAGTGCACCCACTGCTGCCGACCCGAGCGCGACCAGCACTTCCGGGATTGGCTTGGCTGCCATCGCCAGCACGACCGCGCCGATCACGCCCGTCAGCACTGCCAGCCCCAGCGCGGCGACGACCATACGATAAATCCAGACATCGCTTTGCAGAGGGGCAGCCAGACTGGCAATCGCCTCCGCCGGGTTGTCCTTGATTTTCGCCGCAAGTGCTGGGTCTTGGGCAATTCGAACGGCTAACTCGCTCACCGACTGCACGCGTGCTTCCATGATGACCTCCACACTATAAGGTTCCCAACTATACGACCACACGACTATCCGACGATGCGACCACTGGGCACGCTCCGCCCTTCCAGCAACCTCTCGATTGTCGGAATCCACCGAATTACTATTGAGACTAGCGCACTATCGTACTATGTAACTATCGCACCAGTGACCAGATCGCGCCGCGGCAACCCCGCAGTCTTCCGCAGCATTTTTGCATCCATCTCGACGCTCGTCCATCGCTGGAGCAATTGGATCAGCACGCGCACGCGCCCCGCCGCGGACAACCGCCGATCGAACACCGCTGCCCATTCCGCCAGCGGACCCTCGGTGATCATACAGAGGTTGGCGACGTGCGTTCAGCATGTCCGCCAACCGAGTGATCCACGAAGGACACAAAGCACACGAAGAATCTTGGTGCCCTTCGTGTCCTTCGTGGATCACGTGGCTGCTGGCAGGATCAAAGTTATCGCCCCGACCGTACAAATTGACTGGCATCAGGAATATGCTGTTGAACCCGTACTGCTGCCGGTATGCCTGGCTCTGCACCAGCCCCGTGGTGAGCCTGTCGAACCAAGCATCTTTTTCGCCAGTCCGTACAGCTTGCCCTGAGCACTTCGGCTTCGCTCAGTGTAAACTCCGTCGAAGGAGCGCATTCGTTTCTTCGGGATAGCCATCCCACAGATTATCCTCACGGAACGGCACCGGAGTGAACTTGGGATAGCAGCAGATCGTGCCAAGTGTCAGAGTTTGTGAAAATATCCCCCTTCTTCGCCGCAATGGACTGCGTTACCGCAACATCTAGTAGGTCATTGGTTGTGTCCATACTAGATATGGGCGCAAGCCGTCTACGGAGGGGTTAGATTCACAAACTCTCAGGGCAAGCTCCGAAAAATTCGGCGGGATGCTCGCGATTCGCGCGAATTCCGCCGATGCGCGCGGCGAGGTGAATGACCATCTGCGGCTGCGCGTCCTTGAGCGCGCGGCGAATGTTGTCGAGATGGCGCAAGCAAGCCCTGAGCGAAGCCGAAGGGTCGTAACGGTCATGGTCGGCGATGAAGACCGCTGCGCCGCGTTCGTTCAGTTTGCGGACGACGTTCTTGCCCAGAAATCCATTGCCGCCGGTGACCATCACACGGCGTTGATGCCAAAAGGTCATTCGATTATCCTTTCAGCCAAGAGCAGAGAATATAAAGTGGGAAAAAGTTCAGTGAGCGCGGACACACTCGCCACTTGGCTGGATGAATCAAATAAAATTCGGAGCAGCCAGACCTGACAGGTTTTAAAAGCGTACGCGTCCCATGTACCATTCCCGCTGCACATCACAACTGCGATACATAAAACGAACGTTTCGCCAAACTACGGCTTGGCAAAAACCTGTCACAGTATATCACATTTGTCATTTCGAATGGAACGTAGTGGAATGAGAAATCTCGGTTTTACCAAGGGAGATTTCTCACTCCGTTCGAAATGACATTGAATCTGTGATGTACTGTGTCAGGTCTTGGGTCCATCCAATTTCAACTCGAGTTTCAACCGTGACTTTTACTGGGTTTCCTGGCGCGTCGCCTGGTGACCCGGGCGATCCGTCGCCGTCACCGTCACGCGCACTGCCGTGCCGGTCGGTACGGCTTGCGTTGCCTTGTACACCCAGTAGCCGCTGTTCGGTGGTGTTTCCGTCGCTGCCCCTTCCTCAAGCGCCTGACCGCTCTCATTCGCAATCGCGACCGCGACGCCCATCACTGCAAAATCGTCGCTCGCGCGAATGGCGATCTCGTCGTTCACCTGTCCGGCATAGCCGCTCAAGCCTGCCCTGAGTTCATCGAAGGGTCTACTTCGTCCACCGCGGGCGCGTTGAAACATGTCCTGAGCCTGTCGAAGGAAAATCCGCCAACGTCAAACTAAACACCGGCTGCCCCCGCTCCTGCGCCGCTTGTTCATAAATCGTTTTCGTTTCCGGGTCTGCCAAAACCAGCTTGCCATACAAGGCGGCTTGGCGAAAACGCTCGCGGTGCGCCAGTTGTGCTGCGGTCGGCTCGACGCCTTCCAGGTCTGGCTTGCGCGCCAGAATCGTTTCACCTTGATACCGTTTGAAAACCAGGTCGCCCACTTGACCCCGTATCTGTTCCAAAATTGGATTCAACTTTGTTTTTGCCATTTTGGTCTCCTGGTGAGAATGTGTAGTGTTGTCGCCCGCTGCCGTGCTAACCTCATCCTAACTGAATCCTAACTGCATCCTTACTAGACCCGCTGTCACCTCCTTGCGCGCTTATCCGTCACCCTTACCACCGTCATCGTGCGATAGTATGGTAGTGCGGTAGTGCGATGGTGCGGTAGTGCAATAGTGCGATAGTGTCATCGTGCGATAGTGCGAATGGCGATACGCGATTCGCGATTGGCTATCTGCCATCAGCTGTTGATGCACAACTCCAAGCACTTTATAATCGCTCGTACGACAAAAGGCAAATGGAGTAAATCAAGATGACCCGAACGATCACGCTCGAACTATCCGCTGAAATGCTGCAGCGCTATCGCCGCGGC
The DNA here is from genome assembly GCA_016209205.1 of Chloroflexota bacterium. GTDB lineage: Bacteria > Chloroflexota > Anaerolineae > UBA4142 > SHND01 > SHND01. Next base: position 41,388 of record JACQWQ010000097.1, on the reverse strand, counting down.
GCCGTCGCTGCCCGCAAAGGTTTGGAAGATTTCGTCGTGGAACGGTTAGCAGAAACCGCCCCGCCACATCTAGATGACCTGCCTTCGCCCCTACGCCAAGAATTGCACGCTATGGAACGGCAAAGCAGCAAGGCGCTTTTGAGAATTGCCCAGAGTCGCCTGCCCACTGCCCAGCAACGTGTCTATAGCCGCCTGCTGCGCAAGAATAGTCAAGGACTCCTCACACTCGCGGAGCAGGTTCGTCTGCGCACATTGGGCGAGCAAGCCCGCACTTTGACATTGAAAAAAGCGCACGCCGCAATGCTGTTGAAATGGCGCGGTGATCCCGTGTCCCCGCCGGATTCATTCCCAACGCGCTAATGGCTCGCACTCGTATCCCCACGGCTTGGCGTCAACGCCTGCATAACGAATTCCACGCGCGCTGCGCCTATTGTCATACGCCAACCGCCATCACCGGCGCTCCGCTGGTGATGGACCACATCCTCCCCGCAGCTGCGGGTGGAAAAACGGTTTTGGAAAATTTGTGTTCTGCTATCTCCCATCGGCTATCTGCCATTTGCCGGTCCCCTTCGACAGAGTCTCCCCTGAGAGTTTGTGAATCTAACCCCTCCGTAGACGGCTTGCGCCCATATCTAGTATGGACACAACCAATGACCTACTAGATGTTGCGGTAACGCAGTCCGTTGCGGCGAAGAAGGGGGATATTTTCACAAACTCTGAGCAAAGCCGAAGGGCTCAGGACATGGATTTTTGACGTGATTGGTAGAGTTAAACTCCGAAACGCGCGGGTTCTGGAGTACAACTTCAGAACCAACGTTCGAATTTAACATTATCAAGGTAGTGAGCACTAAGCAGGTTGCAAGGCACAGGCGACCAGGAGCGCTGAGCGAATAGCAGCGCGCAGGTGGTGCATGGCGAATCGCCTATCGCGAAGCGCCGACTGCGCGACTAGGCAATCACGCGCCGGCGCGCCTTGCGCGGCGCGCGACGTTTTTTGCTACGCGCGGCGGGCTTTGCACTCGCTCGCGCGCCCGCGCCATTGCCCTTACTGGGAGGCGACCAGGGATGCTCGACGATGCGTCGGATCATGGCAGTGGTCCCCCGCCTCTCTGACCCGAGCTGCACGCTGATCTCTACCCGCACCCCAGTCTGAGGGTGTTGGAACCGCAAACCGACCGCTTCGGGCTTGTGCGCCGCATTCCGGCGCGAGTAACCTCTTGCCAAATCCTGAACCCAGCCCAAGCTCTCCAACTCGGCTTCATACCACGAAACCGCCTTCTCAAAGCCGAGGGGAATCTTAAACCAGCCAACAAGGACTTCAATTGTCTTTTTTGGCCGGAGCGCAAAGTGCCATTGAGGAAAGAATGGAATCTCGTCATTCTCACCCATTTCGACAATCACACTTCCCTCAGGCAGCGGCACATCGTTTGCCCATTCGTCCGGGTGCAAGAAGATCAACAACTCATCGCCGCGCCGCTTGACCGCGCGCGGACTAGGTGGTCGCATCATAAAGGAACCCCCAAAACAACCAGTAGCGATCTAAACGTTACTACCGTCATCTCGTTGACACCAAAACCTTCCATACTTTCGGCGACAGTATAGGTCTGCTAAAGTGCTTCGACAAATTCGTCAATTTGCGCTTGAGTCAACCCCCGTTTTTGCAATATCTTTTCCAGCGACACGCCAGGATTCTTTCTAACAATCTGGGTGAGAAAGTTATTGATCTCCTTGACCCAACCATTGAGGTCTTGCGCGCTGTAATTTTGCTCTTTGATTTTGCGCCGGTACTCCTCATCGTCCTCCGGTGGCTCAAAGCCCGGAAACCCGCCGATACTCTGTCCACGCTCCAATTTGGATAAATGCAAAGCCGTCTGCCGCACCAATCCTTTCGTGCCATTTGCCAGCCGCGCTTGAGAAACTTGGGCCGCAGGCGCGGACACGCTCACGATGCGGCTGGCGGCTAGACTCAAAGCGACTGCGCCGACAAAGGCAAGCACAAGCAGCGTAAGGTGAAAGCGCGAAACAACGATTGCTACCATTCGCCCGATCCTGTCACCCAAAATTGTGACGCACACTCGTCACTCAAATTGCTTGACCCCTTGTTGGGCGTGTGCTAGAGCGGATTCCATGTTCGTTTACGGTAGCATAGCCCCTTGTGGGCGTCGAACTGTGCCACAAACGCGCACAAGGCGCTATGCTACATCCCACCAATCAATTCGGAATCCGCTCTAAAATCTTTCACGCTGCTGGAGGACATGCAATGAGCGAAACGACCAACCCATGCTAACGGATGAAGTAATCGAAAAAAATCTGACATATAGTTTTGAGTTCAGTTTGTATGTCATGCAGCATCCCGAGTTTGCCAGCCAGATTCCGCGCGCGATAGTGCGATTGGCGATATGCGATTCGCGATTTGCTATCTGCCATCTGCCATCTGCCATAACCACGCGCAAGATTGCACTGTAAACGGCTAACAATGCCTGCATCAGGAACTCGAGCCGTCACCGCCATCAGGAACAAAAATGTCATCACGGCTGCTCAAGAGAGTTGCCCGTTTGGAGCCAATTTTCATCAGTCCAGCCATCGGCTATCTGTCAGTGGGTGCTGAGGTGCATGGGAGCTAGGGTGAGGGGAGAGGTCATCGACTACTCCTCACGAGAATCCGAGCTAGATTATCAGAACCGTTAGAAATCATTAGACAATCGTTAGGTCTGTACTCTCAACCGATAATATCGCCCCCGCCCCATGCCCCCTGCGACCAGTATCTGTTTTTCCACAAGGTCTCTTAGATCCATTATGGCTGTAAAATTGGACACACCGAACAACTCGCGGTACTCTCGGTTCGAAATACGCCCGTGTTCTCCCACGTACAATACTGTCTCTACCTGTCGTTCATTCAAGCCCTCTGCCCAGTCCGGCCGCACCGCCATCTCTTCCATGAAACGCGCGCCAGCCCCCGTCAGCGTCACCCGGAACTCGCTTCCCACTTCCTCAAAATGTGGTCGGGGCAGCCCATGTGCTTCCATTGCCAGGGACATGCGGCGAATGCCTGTGCCCAGCCGCTCGATGTAGCGGCTCCCCAAGTCCCGGAACACCCCCACGCTGATGGGATTGCGCAATACCGACTGAGGTTCCAGGCGTCGCATCTTTTCCAGCGAAACGCCCGGCGGCAACGTCCCTGGGCTATAGATTTCAATCCGGTCGTCAAACATAAAGACCCGGATGCGCTGTCCCCGCCGGCTGTAGTCTCGGTGCACCACGGCATTGACGATGGCTTCCCGGACAGCCGCCTGAGGATACTCCCGGTACTCCACTCCCACAAAGCCCTCGATGCGCCGGCCCACCTTCATGTGCCGATAGATGAACTGCTCCGCGTCATCCACCAGTTGATACAGAGGACCCTGCAGATCTCGCCGATCAATGTAGCTCACCACGTCGGTACCCTTGAAGCGCACACACGCCACCTCGGCCTGACCGATAAAGCGTTGAGGAGCTTCGGCAAAGAGCATCACCCCGGCGTTGGTCGGCACCCACTGTCCCCGGTCCTTCACCATGCAGCCCAGACCGCGCAGCATCTCCTCCCACGACAAACCCAGGGACTGGCTGCTCGTCTCCTCGCGTCTCCTGACGTAATCTGCGATCAACCGCTCCGACAGGTCCGCCAGCGTCGCACTCTGACAGGATAGTGCCTCGAAGCCGCCTTCACTCCCCTCGATGTACAGCCGTCGGATCTCCTCATCCTGGGCTTGCCGAGTGCTAGACCCGACCCGCACGTAGGGCCGTGCCTCTCCACTGACGAGATAGGGCTTGCAATTTCCCTGAACACACCTCACGACCATAAATTCCATACCCTGGTGGTTGACAAACTCAATGCTCGGCATCTCGTCCAGGGAGCAACGGGCGCGCAAAATGTTGACCAGCCCCTCTTCAATCCCTTGCGGATTGGCTACTCCGACCAGTCGCCGGGTTTGATCCTCCACGCCGAAGACGATGGTACCGCCGCGCGTGTTGTAGAACGCGGTGACTAGCTTCGCCAAGTCGGAGGAAGAGGGCATCGCCTGCTTGAACTCTAACGTTTCCCCTTCCCGCTGGGCAACGAGTTGTTCAAACTGTTCAGGGGTCAACGCTGCGCTCCTGCACGGGCATCACAACCGCTTCTCAACTGCGTCCTCAACGACAGAGCTCCTCAATGAACCCACAAGGCAAAGGCAAAAGAAATGAGGAATGTCTGATTGCTCATCCCCGCCAAAGCCGCCGACCCCATCTTGCTCTGGTTGGACTCTCACCAGGTTCCGCACACGGTCACCAAGGTGTGGAGTTAGAATGCGATAGCGCGATAGTTCGGTAGTTCGGTAGTGCAATAGTGCGATGGTGCGGTTGGCAATACGCGATACGCGATGCGCGATTGGCTATCTGCCATTCGCCATCGGCTATCGGCTATTTGCTATCGGCAGCCCGTCAACGAATGAATTCGTCACTACACTCTCCCTCTCTCCCTCTCTCCCTCTCTCTATCGCTCCATCACCATCGCACTACCGCACCATCGCACTACCACTCATTTTGCCACAGATCCAAAACTCATATATGCTTGGGCAGCATCGGCATTCAACGTGTGCCCTCTACGCGCCTATGGACAGCTCGCTCAAGAATTTGACGCCTCTCGATCACCAACTCGTCGCGTGGGTCCTTTCTGCTTTTCCATTGGGTTCGGCGGAACCCGTGCCGGGACCAACCGATAATGCGACATGGCAAGCATTGCTCGAGCGGGCTAAAGTGCAGGGCTTGAGTCCGCTGCTCTATGCCGCCCTGGAAACTCACGGCTTTGTCAACGTTCCAGCGTTCGTGGTGGACTCGCTTCAGGACATTTATCGCAACTCGGCGCTCGCCACGGCAGTTGCACACCGCGAGATGGAAACACTCCTCTCACGCTTTACAGCACAACAGATTGATGTGGTTGTCCTGAAAGGCGCCGCCCTGTCAAAATGGCTCTATCCGCTGCCGGGCTTGCGCCCATTCGGCGACCTGGACTTGTTGATTCATCAGACAGACCGCTCTGCCGCAAGCGTGTTCTTGAACACGTGCGGCTATCAAGAAGCCGACGGGTTAGGCGCCGCATTTTATACCGCGTTTTCCTGTGAGCTCGGCTTTCACCGCGCTGCCCCGCCGCGCCTGAACGTGGACCTTCACTGGCAGCTCCTTAACCCCAATTTTTACCGCCGCCGTGTCAAGCTGGACTGGTTTTGGGGGCGCACGCAGCTATTCGTCTCTGGTCCGGTCATGGCGCGCATGTTTGACCCAACGGCGCAACTGGTGCATTTGGCGCTCCATCTTGGCGTGCAGCATGGGAACGCCCCGCGGCTCATCCACTTTTACGATCTCGCGCTCCTCATTTGCAAGTACGGAGCTGCGATGGACTGGCGAACCGCCGCTGCTTATGTTCAGGATACCGGACTCGCTCGACCGGTACATCAAGTGCTGATACAAACACAAGCCGCGTGGAAAATCGCCCTGGCACCAGAGACCCTCGCCTTGTTTCGCCCCCGTGAATCTCACTTGTCGGAACGTGCGGCTTTTCTACTCACCACAGCCGTTCACAAAGAGGCATCCGTACTGACAGATACCCTGAGTATCCCCGAGGCTGGAAATAAACTGCGCTATGTTCTCGGCATTCTTTTTCCGAATGCCGCGTATATGCGGCAACGTTATGCCCTGGCACCTGATACTTTTTTGCCGTACTATTATGTGCGGCGTCTCGCGCACGGCATCCGGCTATTCGCGCGCTCACTCTGGTGGACGTTCCTCCGTTAATACCGTGGCAAAGAGATAGCCGAGTTGCGGCAGTGCAACTCGGGCACAAGCGCCGCCAATTGTGCGCGCACACAGTCCGCGTCGCCGGCGCGTGCACGCCCACGCAATAATTTTTCCAAGCGTTCGGCATTATCCACATTTTCCGCGCGATGGCAAGTAACGAAAATCGCGCCATTGACAACTTGTTTACGCATGACTATACTACGACTAATCGTGAGGAGGTAGAATGACGTACACTCGACGAGTCAGAGTCCCCAAGCGAAATAGTCTGCCACTTCCCAAAGATTTCGCCAAGCGGCTTGAACTGCGCGCGGGTCAATCCTTGATCATTCAATTGATCGAAGAAGCCGGGCTGATTCTTGTTATTCCCGGCGCCGCGCCCGCGCGCGCCAAGAGTATTTCCCCAAAAGCATCCGCGCGTGCCATCCGCAAGCGTCCCCGCTACGACCGCATTTTTGACAGCGCCCGCGAGATCGTCACAGACCCGGCGCCTTTTGCTTCTGGAATGATTCAGCCCGAAGCATTACAAGCTTTACAGGCGCTTCCTACGGGCGAAAACCCTCCATCGTTCGTTTCGATCACCTGCAGTCTGTGACCAAATCACAACTGCTCCCCAAACCACTCGCCGTTACGCCAGAAACGCTCCGCCAGCTCCTGGAAACACTCGACCGATTTATCGGACAGCGATTCTAATTATATATTGCGCGTGGTCACAAACTGCGGTTTTCAATAGCCGACTCGCCAGAGAACTTGGCCCTTCAATGCTTCAGGGCAGGCTCTGAGGAATCGAAGGATTCTTCAGTTCCTTCGTTGCACTCAGGACTCGGAATGACAAATCGCAAAATGTGCCCGTGTGCAGTATATCTTCCCCTGCGGTCGTGAGTTGTCACTTGACCCACGCCATATACTCACACAGCCCTGTGTGCAAATCCACCGTCGGCGGGTAGCCAAACGCATTCGCGGCGGCGGAAATGTCTGCGAGACTGTGCCGCACGTCCCCCTTGCGCGGTGCGCTATATTCAATCTGTACCGGCAGTCCACTCGCCACGCGCATCAACGCGGCGAGTTGGTTAATCGTGATGCGCGTGCCGCTGGCGATGTTGAACGCGTCGGAAACGCCGCGCGTCATCGCCGCCTTGTAATTTGCCTGCACCACATCGCGCACGTTCACAAAGTCGCGCGTCTGCTCCCCATCGCCAAAGATCGTGATCGGCGCGCCGCGCAGAATCAGGTGTGCGAAAATCGGAATCACGTTGCCGTACGCGTCGTACCGCTGATTGACGCCATAGACGTTGAAATAGCGCAGCCCAACACATTCAAGCGGATATAGTTTCGCGTACGCGAGGCACAATTTTTCTGCGCCGAGTTTGCTTGCGCCATACGGCGAGTCTGGCTCGACCGGATGGTCTTCGCGAATCGGAATTGTTTTCAATTCACCAAAGATTCCCGCCGACGAGGAAAAGACAACCTTGCGAATCCCGTTGCGCCGCGCCGCTTCCAGCACACGCAGCGTTCCCAATACGTTAATTTCGGCGTCGTCAATCGGATGTTCAATCGAACGCTTGTTGCCCACAGATGCCGCGAGATGAAAAACCACTTCTACGCCTTTGGTCGCGCGTTCGACCACTGCCGCATCGCGGACATCGCCCTGGACAAACTGAACCTGCGGAAATGGATCGAGGTTTTGCCGATAGCCCGAGAGCAGATTATCGAGCACGACAACGGTGTGCCCTTCGCCAATCAAATGGCTGACAATGTTAGAGCCAATAAACCCGGCGCCGCCGGTAACCAAAGCGCGCATCAATCTCCTCTGAAAATAATCTTGCTCCTCTGAAAATAAGCCGTAGTAACGAATTCATTCGTTTAGGGCGGACAGGAACGATGTAGGCGATGTGCGATGTAGGCGATGGAATACATCGCACATCGCCTACATCGCACGTCACTACGCCGCGCGCATTTTCATTGACTGGTGGTGCGCCGCAAGGCGAATGACGAACTCCCTTGAAAATGTGACGGGGGACGGGTGACGAGGGTTTCATCCGCTCATCCGCTTTACCATCCGCTGGCAGCTCCTCCCCGCGCCCATTTTCATCCCACTGCGGGTGCGCCGCAAGGCGAATGGGCAACTCCTTTGAAGATCGTTTTCCTCAGCCCGCAATGAGTTGATTCGCCATCTACACATCAACCCGCATTCCGCAAGTGTTGGAAGGCAGTTGTACTGCCGTCGCGCAAGACCCCAAGTGTTTTTCAACGACGTCGCAGGAGCGGAGTTTGCTCCACGAGTCCGCGCAATGCGGTGCGAAGTTCTGTATCGCCAAACACCTAGGAGTCTTGCGGACTTTGACACTGCCCTACTGCATCACTCAAATTCATTGACCCCTTACCAGGTGAGTGTTATAATCTTGGCACGCTGCTGGAGGACATGCAATGAGCGAAACGACCAACCCATGCTAACGGATGAAGTAATCGAAAAAAATCTGACCTATAGTTTTGAGTTCAGTCTGTATGTCATGCAGCATCCCGAGTTTGCCAGCCAGATTCCACCAAACAGCCGCATCGTGCTTTTGCCCGGGGACGATCCCGACCTCGCGCGGATCAATCGCGAGACGGCTGAATCCGCGCGACGATTTGACGATGAACCGAACCGCCCTGTCGTGTATGTTGCATTTGAACGTCTCGCCCCCGCGCGCTCGCGGCTTGAACATCCACATTTGCTGAATCCGCCTTTGGTCTCATCGCGATAGTGTGTTGGTGCGATAGTGCGATAGTTCGGTAGTTCGGTAGTGCAATCGTGCGGATGAACGCCGATGCATCGGACGAACTGCGTCCGCTTCATCGGAGCATCCGAGCAATCGTGCGATACGCGATTCGCCATCCGCCATCGGCTATCGGCGATCCTCTATCGGCGCTCCGCCATTTGCCGGTTCTGCGGAGGGCGGCGTAGGAACTGACAACTGGATGAGCGCAATCATTTCGCCCCCTTGTCGGCGAAGGGTTTCATAATCCGAGCCGACATCGGTGAGATCGTCGCCGGGGTAATGTTGCGCCCAGAACTGTTCGGTCAGCGAGGCAGCCAGATCATCAAAGGCAGAAAACCGCGCATCGTATGTTGCAGCGGCTTCCACCAAAGGGCCCAAATCGTGGATCCGTTCCAACTTCCAACCGCGAAAGACTAAATAACCCTTGAGGTATCGTTCAACCGCTTCCTGCAAGAGTTCCACCGCCGAGTACGAAGGCGCGCTCTGGGCGGCGAGAATATCGGCACTGCGCAGGCGCTCGTCCGCCAAGAGAAACCAGTCATACGGATTGTTCTCGTCGGTCTTCATACCAGCACCAGCCCCTTGCGGACGATTTCATCATAAAAGCCAGCCGCACGCGCCAAGCGCTCTTGGTGTCGCTGCGGCGAAACCAGAATGAGGTCAAAGGGCAGCAGCGGCTCCCGGCGCGGCATCTTGCGCCACGCTTTCCTGATCTTGATTTTTTCTTGGAGAGCGCTTTCCGCGACCTCTGTTACGATGATCAAATCCACATCGCTGTCTTGGTCGGGCTGACCGTAGGCGTATGACCCAAAGAGGATTACGCGTTGCGGGTGAAACTGCTCGACCAATACGCGCAGATAGGGAATCAAGCGGTCGGCGATGCGGTGAATTGGATAACGCGAATCACGAAGGAGCTGCTCGCGAATCACCGGCGCCATGGCGGATCCCGCCGGGGCGGCGCTCGCCTGGATGGTCGGCGCGCCAAGCGCTGGCAGCGTCTGGTTGGTTGTTGGAATTCCCTGCGCCGCGGACGCGAGCTCTTGCGGCTGCGCGTGTGGAGCGCGAAACATTTTTTTGTCCATACGCGAATTATAACACGCCGCTCGAGTGTCGTTTCACGGGCGCGTCAATGGATTTTACCACTCTCAGTATACCAGTGCGGTAGTGCGGTAGTGCGGTAGTGCGGTAGTGCGATACGCGATACGCGATACGCGATAGAGGGCGGGCCTCTCAACTCATTCCAATGGGAATCGCAACCGCCATGCGCGTCTTGGACGTAAGCGCAACTTGGTTAAAGCCCAGCCGTTCACCCCTTTCGGCGCGATCGAGCGAATTCCTGATTCGTTTGTGGGATGGTAGGGGCAATCCCTTGTGGTTGCCCAACTGGAATGGGCGAGGACAAGCCGTCGACCCTACGCTGACACCACCAATCAATTCGGAATCCGCTCTAGCTGGCGATCAATTTAACGACATCAATGCAATTGAAAATTGCGTCCTCAATCGTGTCGCCTTCCGCAAATGCCCCTTGCAGTCCCGGAACGGATGCGAGATAACCGTCCTCGTTTGGTTCGATGACCACCGACACGAAAACCGTATGCGTATCTTTCATTTCTCGCTCTTTCCCTCTCTCTCCCTACTGCAAAATCATCTCCGGTTCCGCACCGGTCAAGATGTTACTGCCGACTTCAATCGTTTCGGCGCGCTCGGTTACATCACGCACCGTCACATTCGGCGCGCCAAAAATACTGCACTCTTCTTGCACCGTCCCGCTGTCGCTCAAAACGCAGTGCGCGTGCTTTTCCAATTTCACAAAGTCGAACAAGCCGAGCGGCGCAAGCAGACGCACGCGCGGCGATTGCGGGTCAAGCCCAAAGCGCGCCAATTTATCCGCCGTGCACGGGTGCAGACTTACGACCAATACGGTTTAGATAAGCCGTGACCCAAGACCTTTCGGGTTTCTCGCGATGTAACCATCGCACAAACCCGAAAGGTCTCTGCGAGGATCCTTAACTAAACCGTATTGGACTTACGACCATCGGCTCGGAGTACGTGTCCGCGACCAACGCCAGCCCGCGCAATAATTTTTCCAAACGGGTGGGATTATCCACATTTTCCGCGCGATGGCAAGTGACGAGAAAAAATTTACTTGGCGCTACGTTCAGCCGCGTCAACACATCGCTCGCTTCAATTCGTTCCGCATACGCATTCAATACTTCATAGCGCGGCTTCCAGCCGCAACCAAAATCTATGGGACGCGGATGAACGCGGATGAACGCGGATTTTTTTCTTTCCGCGAAAATCCGCGTTTATCCGCGTCCAAAAAATCTTCGCGGTCGTGATAGTTTCAAGCCCTCAGAAATGGAGAGAGCCCCAAGCGCAATGCGCGGTCAAGGACAGGGTCAAGACAGACGACCTGCTCACCTTCGATGCCGACAATTACAACCGAGTGCAAGCCAGCACGACCGTGTGGCAAATCGCCTGCTCGCAAAAAGACAATGACCGGCCAATCTCTTGCCAGCAATTCCAGCAATCGCTCAAGCGTGGCATTCTCAAACCACAGGGCGTGGTAGCCGAGATTCTCCAGCCCAGCCACGACATTCTCTGGACGGGTTCCCCAGGGTGGCACAGAACCACAATGCTCCGCCAGTTCTTCTTCACGGTGCGCTTTACCTCGATAGGCGAGAACCATGCGGACACATGCCGGCAGACAGGTATGGGGTTGATCCACGCAGGACACGAAGAACACGAAGGGTTTCTTGGTGTCCTTGGTGTCCTTCGTGGATCACGCGGTTGGCGCACACGCTCAACGCGCGTCGCCAACCTTTGGGTGTTCTTGGCTGAAATGGGGGACAGCCAGACTCATGACCGTGCGACGTCTCCCGGGATCTGCTGTTGCAGCTCCTCCACCGGAGTAGATCGTTCCAGCAGAATTTCGCCGCTGGCGGAGTAGGCCAATTGCCCCAACGGTTCTGGCGTACGGCTACTATAGACAAGCACGCGCCAGTGGCTATTGTCGCGCTCTACCCTGACGGTAGCGGTATCCCCCAAATGAATCAACAAGTAGCGCAACGCTCGATTCTCAATCTCTTCTTGCGTGACGACTGAGTCAACAGACCGCTGACTGCCAACCACATGACTATGCGGGCTGTGGCGCACGCTGCTCATTCTCAATGATGATACTCGGATGGGGCGAGAGTGGTGGAACGCTCAACTTCTGCTCTCGCAAGAGCGCCAGGTGTTCTTCCATACCCCAGGTGGCTTTGTAGATGCAGTCCTCAATCGAATTGCCAACTCCTGTAAAGCCTTCCAGGTCTGGTGAGTAAAACCCGAAAAAGTTGGGGTCATCGGTCGCTTCGATAACCAAAGAGTATTTTAGTCTAAGCATCGTCCGCGTCTCCCTTCCCTTTGAGTCCAGCCGCTTTCAAAATTGCATTACGCGTTCCGGTTGGTACTTCTTTGCTTCCATGAAAATCCACACGAATCAATCGGTCCACTCCCTCTTTTGCATAGTAGCGGACTGATCCTTTTTCACGCACAAGCCGGAACCCATTTCGTTCGAGTAGTTTGACCAGTTCGCTGAATCGCATTGCCTTTCTCTCTCCCGGTTCTCTGCCCAATGGTAAATCGGAAACGGCGTCATTGAACAAACGGCAGATAGCAAATTGCTAACTACCCAACCATCCAATTATCGAACAGCAGATCGCAGATGGCGAATCGCCTATCGCGGATGGCGGGTCGCATACTGAGGGCTCCGACCACGCGACTATTTGACCTTCGACACCGGCTGATCAGGATGAGCAGGATTGGCAACGAGTCGCTGATTGACACAATCTACCAGCAGATCGAGTTTTTCGAGCGCGGTCTGCCCGATCAGCACCTCATCGCCCAACACGAGCGCCTCTTCTGTTTCCTCGCGCCCCTGAACGGCAAGGATAAACGGCTCGGTCAACGCCACGGATTCGAGTCGCCCGTCCGCGTATTCGGCAGTGCGATTGCCCACCGTGTTTAGTCCCAAGAGTTCCACGACATGCGGAGGCAACACACATCGCACGGCGCCTGTATCAACCATCGCGTCGGCTTCGTACACGCGCACCTGCTCTGGTTTCATCAAGCCCCGGCGTACTAACGCCTGGTCAACCGCATTAGTCAATTTGATCTTTACCCGTGCTTCGCCCATAACCAACCTCCTGGAATTTTTTCCACGCCCGCATTCCAACTCCTTAACGCCAACCGTGTCGCGGTCAAACAAAAAACTGCGCCCCATCGCGCTTGCGCCTCGATTATAGTCGCCCCACGCGCGCCTGTCAAAGGTTTTTGAATCTTTACGTACGCTCACGCGCCACGCGCGGCAGCCGGCTGCTGATACCCCAACACAATCTTCGCCGCCGTCCGCGCCACATCCTCAACCACATATTCCGGCGGCGGATTCCACGCGCAGCTCGTTTCCAACGCAATGTGTAGTGCTTTTGGCGATACGCGATTTGTAACGCTAGCTCAACCGTAGTAAACTATTCTTGAATCGCGTTTACAGAATCCACACGATTGGTCTTTTTCTGTAACCCTGTCACAGAGGTATCCGATGAATCGACAAGGACATCTGGCAAAAGCGCACGAAATTCGCGCAAGTCTGGAGCGCCTTCTGCCCTCCTGAGAGTTTGTGAATCTAACCCCTCCGTAGACGGCTTGCGCCCATATCTAGTATGGACACAACCAATGACCTACTAGATGTTGCGGTAACGCAGTCCATTGCGGCGAAGAAGGGGGATATTTTCACAAACTCTGAGCAAAGCGAAGGATCAGACAACACCTTGATACTCACGAAGGCGTTGCGCGTCTGCTGCGGAAAAACCAAGCCACCGAGATTGCCGAAGCGTTTGAACGGTTGGATCAACTGCGTGTCGGAAGATGGTACGGCGCCAAGGGAAACGGAAACGTGGTGCAAGAATGTCTGAAACTGTTAAAGCAAATCGAGGACTGGTCAACCTAGAGCGGATTCCTGATTCGTATGTGGGCAGACCTTTCGGGTTTCCGAAAACCCGAAAGGTCTGCCCACCAATCAAAGTGGAATTCGCGCTAGGTATTCCCGAAGCGCTCTATCCCGCGCTCGGCTGTTTCGTGGATTATGCCAGCAGTATTCCCCATCTGCGCTTTGCCGTGTTGTTCGGTTCGACGGTAACAGGAGAATTTCGCAAAAAGAGCGATATTGACATTCTACTGGCGTTTGAAACGGATCACGATCCCGAACTCGGACCCGAGGCAGAGACGGCGCTGCGCGTGTCGTCGTTCATTGCGGACAAGTTCGATCTGGCAAATTCCTTCTCGTTCGTCTATGTCAACCTGCGCGATCCGAACCTCGACCCCCACTTTGTCTGGCAGGTGGCCAAGGAAGGCGTTGTGCTGTGGGGAAACCCGGCGTTGCTCTTGGCAGCGCTCGCCCAGCCACGGGCTGAACCCCTGGTCCTGATTACGTATTCCACCCAGGGACTCGATGCGGCGACCAAGGGCGCGCTCCATCGCACGCTATACGGCTACGCAGTCACAAAACGCGTGAACGGAAAAGAGTATCACAGCGCGCGTCCCGGGCTCGTGGAAGGAGGGGGACGTCGGATTGCCCTCTCCCTCGCCCTCTCTCGCCTTCTCTTCCCCTCTCCCTCCCCTCACCCAAACACGTTATATTTCACAATCGCATAAATCGCGCGCACCCCATCTTTCCAACCAATCTTTTTGCCTTCCTGATATGTGCGCCCGTAATACGAAATCCCCACTTCGTAGATGCGCGGCTTGAGTTTCGCCAGTTTCGCCGTAATCTCCGGCTCGAACCCAAAACGATTTTCTTGAATGTGAATCTGCCGCACCAGCTCCGTGCGCATGACTTTGAAACACGTCTCCATGTCGGTCAGATTCAAATCGGTGAACATGTTCGAGGTGAGCGTCAACAGTTTATTCCCGACCATGTGCCAAAAATAGACCACGCGGTGCGCTGCCGCGCCGGTAAAACGCGAGCCGTACACCACGTCCGCCTTGCCGTCGAGAATCGGTTGGAGCAGGCGCGGATATTCTTGGGGGTCATACTCCAAATCCGCGTCCTGAATAATCACCACGTCGCCGGTCACCGCTGCAAAACCGCTCCGCAGCGCCGCGCCCTTGCCCTGATTGCGCTCGTGATAAATCACCTGGCTCACCAGCGGCTTGACCCGCGTCTCGATCACCTCACGCGTCCCGTCGGTCGAACAATCGTCCACCACAATAATTTCCTTGTCCGCGACCGGTGCATTCGTCACCGCGCGCACGATTTGCTCGATGGTCTCGCGCTCGTTGTAACAAGGAATGACAATCGAAACCTTCATGGGTCAGCAGGTGGCAGATGGCGGATGGCGGATGGCAGATGATCGCTATTCTGAAACTCGGGCACAAGCGCCGCCAATTGTGCGCGCACGCAGTCCGCGTCGCCGGCGCGTGCGGCTGCTACGAGGGCGTCAATTTCCGCGTACAAACGCGCGTGCGCGTCGGCGGAAGGTGTGACCCCGTTGCGCGAGACAAAGATTTTTTCGCGCGTCGTCCGCTCGTACAACTCCCCCGGCACGAACAATTCTTCAAACAATTTCTCGCCGGGGCGCAGACCGATAAACTCGATCTCAATGTCGCGCCCGACCTGCAGCCCGCTCAGCCGTACCAAGTCCCGCGCCAAATCCACGATCTTGATCGGTTCGCCCATATCCAGCGCGAAAATTTCGCCGCCGCGTCCGAGCGTCGCCGCCTGCAAAACCAGGTGTACCGCTTCGGGAATCGTCATGAAAAAACGGCGCACTTCCGGATGCGTCACTTGCACCGGCCCGCCGTTTGCAATCTGCTGCTTGAACAGCGGCACGACGCTGCCGCGCGAGCCGAGCACGTTGCCAAAGCGCACCGCCACATAACGCCGCCCCGTTTCCAACGCGCGCGCGTGCACGTACAATTCCGCCACGCGTTTCGTCGCGCCCATTACGCTCGCGGGGTTCACCGCTTTGTCGCTGGAAATCATTACGAACGTTTCAACCCCGTGCGCGTCCGCCGCATCCAACATGACGCGCGTGCCGAGCACGTTGTTGGTCACGGCCTCTTCGAGATTGCTCTCCATCAACGCCACATGCTTGTGCGCCGCCGCGTGAAAAATCAATTCGGGACGATAGCGCGCCAGCACGGCATTCATACGCGGCGCATAGCGCACATCGGCGATGACCGAGGGAAACCGGACTTGGGGAAACGCGGGCGCGAGCGCGTTGCTCTGCATGAAAATGCTGTTCTCGCCGTGCCCCAGCAAAATGATTTGCGCCGGCGCGCCGCGCGCAATCTGTCGGCACAATTCGCCGCCAATCGAACCGCCCGCGCCGGTCACCAAAACGCACTTGCCGCGCACGAAACGTTCAATGTCTGCCCCTTCCGTCCGAACCGGCGCGCGGCGCAGCAAATCTTCGATCTCCACGTCGCGCAGTTTGTTGACCGTGACGGTCCCGTTCAACAGCTCATAAATGCCGGGCACGGTTTGCACCCGCACATTGGACTGGAGGCACTGTTGGGTAATGTCGCGCAGCGTCTTGCCCGGCGCGGTGGGCATGGCGATAATCACTTGCGCGATCTCGCCGTTACGCGCCATTCGCGCCAGCGCGTCGCGGCCCCCTGCCACGCAAACACCTTGAATCATCGTCTTGTGCTTGCGCGCGTCGTCGTCCAGAAGTGCCACCGGCGTCATGCCCAGCTGCGGATTCGCCAACAGTTCCCGCACGATCAGCACCCCCGCCTCCCCCGCGCCGTACACAGCCACACGCTTGGAGGGAGCAGCCGTCGCCCCGTGATACCGCTGCCGCCGGTGCAGCCAACGCACCCCGCCGCGCGTGGCGCCGATGGCGCTCAAGGTCAACAAACCGACGATAAAAGGCATCGAGCGCGGAAAGCCCTCGGCGACCAAACCCAGCGGGCGAAGGAGGAAAAAAAAGACCAACGCATTGACCAGCGTGCCGAGGAGCGCCGCCTGCACCAGTACCAAGAGTTCCTCCACACTGGCGTACTGCCAATTGAGCGCATAGACGCGCAGCAAAACAAAAGTGGCGATCCACAACGGCAAGCTAACGAGGGTATAGACGAGGAGCGAGGGCGCCCAGTCGGCGTCCAGCGCGTTATCCGTGCGCAGCGCCAGCGCGACCAGCGGAATGAGCAGCACCAAAATAACGTCGAGGTAAAGAAAATGACGGTTACGCAATTGCAGAACAGTTTCGGTCATGCGGTGGGTCACGACGTTTCGCAGCATCGGGGTAAGCTCCTTTCCTTCCGCGAATAATTGCGCGAACTCCGCGCGACGAATAACACTAATTTTATTCGTGTAATTCGGTGCGCGAACTACGCGCGATAATTCGTGGATTATGGGCGGAATTTCCCGAGCAGCGGTTTCTGCGAGAAATCTCATTTGCGCCAAACCGAGATTTCTCGCAGAGTTTACCCCGAAGAATTGAGGAGCTGCTCAGAACTTGGCAGGGGGGTGTCATATCGAACCACTGCTGCGAGCGAAGCGTGGCAGTGGTTCGATATGACAGCATAGAAAAGCGCAATTTGTTACCTCGCGCAGTATAACAACGAGTTCGGCGAATCACAGTGACGACTTGGAGGCGCGCTCCGCCGGTTTGACAGATTCCCATGCAAAACTGCTGTCAAACCGTGGGGAAAACAAAGGACGGGTCGTGTGACATGCCGACCTGTCCCATTGTTCTCTTCCTGTCTGCCATTATAGCAGACATTGTCAAAGAAAAGGTTTTGAAAAGGTTTAATCTTGGTATAACTTTGGTAAAGAATTCAGCTCCGTTTTGAAATTTCCCGCGCCGCATTCCGTCCCGCCGCGCACGGCAACCCGCCAGGATGCGCCCCCGCGCCGCATAAATACAATCCATCCAGCGGCGCGTGATACTGCGCGAAACCGGGCACGGGGCGCATGAACCAGAATTGGTCGAGCGCAATTTGCCCGTGATTCAAATCGCCCTCCGTCACGCCGTACGTCTCCTCCAAATCACAAGGGGTGAGAATTTGAGAATGGAGAACGAGAGATTGGAGATTCGGCGCATACTCTTCCAATGCCCTAATCACCCAATGCCCCAACTTTTCCTTTTCTAATTTCCAATTTCCAATTTCCAATTTGTACGGCGCGTACTGCACCCACACCGACATGACGTGTTTGCCTTGCGGTACGCGCGACGGATCGCTCAATGTAGGAATCGTCACTTCAAGCAGCGGCTGCGGCGACATTGCGCCGTACTTTGCGGCATCATACGCGCGTTCGATGTAATCCAAATTCGGCGCAATGACGATGGCGCCGCGTAACTGCTCCGGCGACGCGCCGCGAAAACTGGGCAGCGCGTCGAGCGCGAGATTCACTTTGGCGACCACGCCCTGCATTCGAATGTTGCGCACGCGCGAAACAAACGTCGGGTCGAGCTGCAGCGGGTCAATCAAATTCAAAAAGGTGCGGCGCGGGTCAATTGCGGAAACCACGCGCGGCGCGGGGGGCGACCATAAAGGGGGCGACCATAAAGGTGCGCCCCTACATTTTGTTTGCGCGCCTGGATGTGGACCACCGGCGCATTCGTGCGAATCGTCGCGCCGTGCGCCTGTGCACATTGCGCCAACGCGTTTGCCAAATTGCCGACGCCGCCGCGTACGTAAATCGTCGCGCCCACCGCGTTGTTTGTACATCCGCGCAAAAAATTGTACGCTGTGCCCGTGCCGCGCGGCCCGAGCCGAATGCCGCGCACGCCGACGCTGCCCAGCGCGCCCTTTAGCAAATCGTTTTCAAATTCATCGTCGAGCAAATCTTGGACGGGCATCGCCAGCGCACGCAAAAATGCGGGCAGGTCGCGTTTGCCCAAGCCGCGCAGTTTCAAACCCAAACTGCCCAGCGTCCACAACTGCGCCGCGTCGAGGTCGCCGACGCGGGGGGGGGTGATGGCGTGCAGTTTCGCCAACACCGCCGCGAGTTTGGTCACGCGCGTTTTGAATGGGACCCACCGCGCCGCGTCGTGTGGCGAAAAGCGTCGAAGGGATTCCACCGTTTTGTCGTCGTCGCGCCACAGCGTAATCCCTTCGCCGTCCGGCAATGGCGCGTAAATGTTCGGGTCGGCATCAATGAGCTGTAAACCGTACTGCGCCAAATTCAATTCGCGCGGCGTTGTATTCAACGCAACTTGCATCGGCAGTCCGACGACGTTGTGCGTCACCGTATCGAATTTGAATCCGGGAAAAATTTCTTCCGTCGCCGCCGCGCCGCCGATGACATCACGCTGCTCCAAAATCAAAACGCGCTGTCCCGCTTTTGCCAGATACGCCGCCGTCGTGAGACCATTCAGTCCCGCGCCGATGATGAGGGTATCGTATGCGTTGTTCATAATCGAATCCAAATGATGTTAGGGAAGAAATCGTTTCGGCATTTTGCACACCATCGTGTATGCCGGGTCGAACACGTTGCCTACCGCGTAACGCACGCACTGTCCCAGCAACAAACTCGCGCCCGTCGTGTCCAAACCATAATCGCTCATCAACCACCGGTGCATTTCGGTCGTCGCGATTTGCAGCGCCTGATCGAGCGGGCGCGCGTTGCCGGCGGTAAAAATAAATTCCGCGTTCTCGCCGCGCGGCGTATGAATCGTTTTGCCTTTGCGGACGCGCACGGTGAACTGTACGTCCATCGAAATCTCGATGCCTGTGCCGATGATTTCGCCGTCGCCCTGCACCGCGTGCCCATCGCCGACACACAACAACGCGCCGGGCGCAAACACCGGAAAATATGCCGTCACGCCTTGCACGAAACCGTTATAGTCCATGTTGCCGCCATGTTCGGCAGAGGTCATGGTCGAAATCGCTTGCCCCTCCGCGGGCGCGACGCCAAAGCAGCCGAGCATCGGCGACAAGGGCACAGAGAATTGTTCCAAACCGCGCGGCGGGGAAACCAATTTCGCGATTTGTCGTTCCACGTCCACATACCAATCGGCAATTTCGCGCGGCGGGAATGTGCGCACATAATCGGGGTCAACTACATTCGTCGCCAACGTGTCGCGCGTCCAACCCCAGGTGCGATTCGGCAGAATGGAATCGAAATGCACCGCGAGCGTATCGCCCGGCATTGCGCCGTTGACAAAAAACGGTCCCGTCTGCGGATTTGGACCGCTGGTAATTTTTTGCCCCGTCGCGTCTTTGCCGTGCGCGTCCACCGTCGTCGTAATCACTGTATCGCCGTCGGCGATGTACAAGACGGGTGCATGCGAACCGAGCGTGACGTGATAGTGAGTTGGGAAAAAGTGGTGAGTGGTCATCTGCCTCCAAACAGATTTGGGTAATCACCAGTTGAACTGGGCGTTGCGCGCTTGTGATATACTTGCTGTGTAAATAATGAGTTGCTCGAACGAGGCAGTGAATGAAAACAAGAATCCAAGTTGACCCAAATATTCATTTTGGAAAACCGTGTATCGCAGGCACGCGTATCACGGTGCAAAATGTTATGGAGTTAGTGCGCGAGAATATCCCCTTTGACATTATCGTGCGTGACTATTATCCCGCGCTTGAAATTGACGATGTTCAAGCGTGCATCCAATACGCCATTGATCTGATGGCAGCCGAAGAAATTCACATCTTGCCCACAGCCGCATGAGATTTTTGATTGACCAAGATGTTTACAATGTCACCGTGCGCTTTCTTAACGCGCTCGGGCATGATGTTGTCCCCGTTGCCGAACTTGGACTCGCGCAAGCAGATGACACTGTGCTGCTTGAAACCGCACGCACACAAGAACGCATTTTTGTTTCCAGAGACCACGACTTTGGCAATCTCATCTTTGTTCAGGGTTTAGGCGCAGGCGTCATTTTTCTCCGAATTTTGCCCTCCACGCAGAACGCTGTCCATGCCGAATTGGAGCGCGTTCTTGACGAACACACCGAAGACGAATTGAGACAATCGTTTGTTGTCGTAGAACCCGGCAGACATCGCTTTCGAAAATTGAAAAAGCAATAATTGGTCATCCACTAACCCGCGCCATGCTTTAGAATCTCCATCGCCGCGAGTCGTCCGCCCGCGCCCATAATCCCTCCCCCCGGATGGGTGCCCGAACCGCATTGATATAAATTCTTTACCGGCGTACGATAATTTGCCCATTGTGGCGACGGGCGCAAGAAAAAGAGTTGATGCAGCGCGAGTTCGCCCGCGAAAATGTTGCCTTCGGTCAAGCCCGTGATTTGTTCCACATCCCATGGCGTCAGCACTTGACGATACAAAATAATATCTTTGATGTTGGGCGCAAATTCTGCGAGCGTGTTGATGACCGCGTCGCCGAATGCTTCGCGCGGTGAAGCCTGTCCCGAGCTTGTCGAGGGATTCCAGCCGCCGTTGAGAGTGTACGGCGCGTATTGCACGAAAATGGACGCGACATGTTTGCCCGGCGGCGCCATGCCTGGATCAATTAGCGACGGAATAATCATGTCCATGTACGGACGCCGCGAAAAATTTCCGTACTTGGCATCGTCGTACGCGCGTTCCAGATGTTCGACGCTCGGTGAAATGGAAATCGCACCGCGCAGCGCGCTCATGCGCACCGCATCCGCCATTGCCGTAAATTTTGGCAGACCGTCGAGCGCGAGATTGACTTTGCCCGACGAACCGCGCGTTTTGTAGCGACGAATGTCGTGAACGAAATCGGACGGCAGTTCTTGCTCCGCGATCAATTTCAAGAACGTGCGTTTGGGGTCGAGCGACGACACGATCGTGTTGGCATACAATTCATCGCCATTGTCCAACGCCACGCCGACCGCGCGACCATTTTTCACGAGGATGTGTGCGACGGGCGCGTTGCAGCGAATCTCTGCGCCTTGCGCGCGCGCCGCATTCGCCAGCGCTTCGCTGATGCCGCCCGTGCCGCCTTTGGCAAAACCCCACGCGCGAAACGCGCCGTCAATTTCGCCCATGTAGTGATGCAACAAAACGTACGCCGTGCCGGGCGAACGCGGTCCCAAGAACGTGCCGATGATGCCGCTTGCCGCTTTCGTCCCTTTCAATCCATCGGTCTCGAACCACTCGTCCAAATAATCGGCGGAACTCGACGTCATCAGTTTATACAAATCGTAAAATCGTTCTTCGCCGAGATTTTGCATGTGCCGTCCGAGCTGCAACAAGGATTTCAAATCGCGCGGACTGAGCGAGGTCGGGTCGCCGGGAATCATGCTGAGAATCGGACGCACCGCTTTGGCGATATGATACATCAAGCGCCCGTATTCGTCGTACGCGTCCGCGTCGCGCGGCGAATGGCGATAAATTTCTTTGCGCGTTTCTTCGTGGTCGTCCCAAAACGCGATGTAATCGCCATTTTCCAACGGCGTGAACGTGCTGGGCAGCGGCAGAATTTCCAAACCGTGTTTCGGCAGTTCGAGCTCGCGGATAATTTCGGGACGCAGCAAACTGACGACGTACGAAAATTCCGAAAATTTGAAACCGGGAAAAATTTCCTCCGTCACCGCCGCGCCGCCGACGAGATGGCGTCGTTCGAGCACCAACACTTTTTTCCCCGCGCGGGCGAGATACGCGGCGTTGATCAGCCCGTTGTGTCCGCCGCCGATGACGATAGCGTCGTATGATTTTGACATATTCGTTCACCTGATGTGAGAAACGAAAAACGAGACGCGAGATGCGAGACGCGAGATGCGAGATGCGAGATAATTATGGAAGCGGGATGTTTTTGAGAACGGCATCAAATTCTTCGGCGGGCAACGGCAAGATCGCTTCGTCCGCAGCCGTGCCAGTTTCGTAAACTGCACCTTCCTCACGAATCGCGTAACCGCGTTGTTCAGGAATCATTTTCAACAAGAGCCAGGTGATTTGATTGAGCAGTTTCAAGCGATGCTCCAAAACCGACTGTCCCAAAACATGTCGTCCTTTGAAATACCAGCTCTTGCTTTCACGCGTCGAGCCGAGAGAATATTCGTAAAAGCGCACTCGATCTTTGTTCGAACCGCGTGAATAACCTTCTGCCAAATTTGCGCCAATCGAACCTAACGCCTCATACAGCTGCCCCGATAAATCCAATGTTCGACGGTCTCGCATCAACACTGTCACATCGGGCCACGCCACATCTGCAACAAACTCCGCCAAACGATATGCTTCTATCTTCCAAACCGAATCGCGCTTTAATGCTTCGGGGACTGTATTTTCCCATTGCGAATAGTCCATCATGTCCTCTCTCCTCTCTCGCCTCTCGTTTCTCGTTTCTCGTCTCTCGTCTCTCGCTTCTCGTCTCTCGTCTCTCGCTTCTCGTCTCTCGTCTCTCGCTTCTCGTCTCTCGTCTCTCGTCTCTCGTCTCTCGTTTCTCGCTTCTCGTCTCTCGCTTCTCGTCTCTCGTCTCTCGCTTCTCGTCTCTCGTCTCTCGCTTCTCGTCTCTCGTCTCTCGTCTCTCGCCTCTCGCTTCTCGTCTCTCGCTTCTCGTCTCTCGTCTCTCGTTTCTCTACTTTCTCTTTCTCTCCAACTCCAAAAACGGCAGCTTCACCACCCGCGCCCGCGCCGTCTGCCGTTCGTGCTCCACTGTCACTTCCATGTCCACCCAATACCCCGGCTCGAAATGCGGTTTGCGCAGGTGCGCCAGCGCGATGTATTTTTTCAACAGCGGCGACCACACGCCGCTCGAGGCGTAACCGACCTGTTTGTTTTCGACATACAACGGTGTGCTGGCGCGCCACGCGGTCATGGGCAATTGCGGATGCAGACCTTTGCGCGCGTAAATCTCTTCCAGCGATTCCCATTCCACGTCCAAGCCCATGAACTGCCACTCAAAGCCGCGCTGTTTTTCTTGCACCAACGCGCGTTTGCCGACAAAATTTTCTTTATCAATCAAAATTAGACCTGCTTCGATGCGCGCCATGTCCAACGCGAGGATTCCCGTCGGCGTAATGCCGTACGCGTCGCCCACCTCCATCAACGTGTCCCACAACGCGAGCGCGTCTTGCGCCTCACACCAAATCTCGTACCCTAAATCGCCGGTATAGCCCGTACGCGAAATCGTCACGCGAATGTTGCGCAAACGCGCAGGAGTGAGGCGAAAATAACCGAGCGCGTCCAAGTTCGCGTCCGCGCTTTGTTTCAAGATTTCACGCGACAACGGACCTTGCAGCGCGAGCGCGGCGGTTGTGTCCGAAACGTCCTGCAAATGCACGTCGAACCCATACGCGTTCTCACAAAACCAGCGATAGTTCGGATCGGCAGACGTGACGCGAAACACATTCTCGTCGAGTCGTGCAACCGTGCCGTCGTCCAACACTTGGCCGTGCTCATTGCACCACGGCGTGTACATCACTTGATGCACCGCGCATTTTTCGACATTACGCGTCACGATGCGATTGACGACGCGCGCGGCGTCGCGTCCGCTAAAGAGATATTTGTACAGCGGCGTCACGTCGAGCAGCGCGGCAGAATTGCGAATCGCCCAATACTCGCGTTCCGGAGACAATTCGTACGAACCCGCCACGACATATTTGCTCCAGCGCCGCCAATTGCGCCCCTGACACAGCGCCGCCGTGCGCGGATGAAATGGTGTGCCTTGCAGCATAGATTATTTCTTGATCCTTTGCGCCGCTTGCGTTCTTTGCAAGCGGCGTCTTTTGTGTGAGACTCGATCTTCCGAAGGCAACTTGTCAACGTATCCCAGATTCCGCGAAATCTGCGCCGCCGTTTTTTTCACCAACGGGATGAACCGTTTGATACATTCCGGCGTCATTCGCGTTTGTGGTCCACCGACGCTGATTGCCGCAATCACGCGTGCTTCGTGATTGAATACCGGCGCGCCGATAGCGCTATAGTCCGCTTCCAATTCCTGATTTGCCAGCGCATAACCCTGTTCACGAATCTGCGCCAATTCCGCCTCCAGCGCCGTGCGCGAGGTCAACGTGCGCGCGGTAAGCGCCGTTAAACGCGCGGGCAAAATGCGCTGCCGCTCTTGCGCCGGTAAAAACGCGAGCAGCGCTTTGCCCGTCGAAGTGGCGTAGGCGTGCCAGCGCGTCCCGATCCAATGCGTTGCGCCGACAAGATGCGCGCCAAACACTTCGTCGAGAATCAACACGTCGCTTTCCGCCAATACTTCGAGCGTAACCGTTTCGCCCGTCTCATTCGCCAACGCGACCAGTTCGGGACGCGCCGCCGCGCGCAAATCGCTGGAACGCAGCGCCCGCACGCCCAACGCGATGAGTTCGGGCCCCAGGCGATAAAGCCCGCCCCGAGTGTGCCGCAGAGTTTCGCCCGTACCGCTTTTGATGACCAACCCTTCGCTTTCGAGCGCCGTCAGCAAGCGGTACGTCGTTGCCTTGTTCAAACCCACCGCTTGCGTCAACGCGGTCAAGCCCAATTCGGGACGCGCCTCGTCAAATGCTTTGAGCAGCGCCACCGCGCGCTGGACGGCTTGGGTGCCGGGGTATGCTTGACGCCGCGGCGCCGATTTTTGTCGTCTCATAATATGAAATCAAATATCATAATGTGAAACATATCCTAACCCCAATCGCGGTTGCACGCAAATCTCCAAGCGCGTCCAGGGCGTCAAGTCTCAGATTGTCATTCCTTCGGCTACGCTCAGGCCAAGTTCTGAACGGAACGTAGTGGAGTGAAGAATCCTTCGCGACACTCAGGACTTGGAATGACATGCCTCCCCACCCGCCACGACTTTGACAGCGTCCTGGCGATTCAGGCGAAGGTGTGATTCCCCACAAATGTTAAGAGGCAGTGGCAATGCATCCGATGAACTGCATCGGCGCGCATTGCATACTGCCGTAGGGCGACGCGCAGTCCAACTGCGCTTGAACAAGATGTGGGTAATCACCAGGAATTGTTGCCAAGTTGTTACAGCTCTTCCCGCGCGAGTTGGGTTTTTGTTTCACGCGCGCGCGGACAAGATCAGCATTGGATTCGTTCGCCCTTTGGGTCCCACTGGGGGTCTTGGGCGACGACTGCGCCGATGCGTTCGCCGATCAGTTCCACGTCGAGCGTTGCGCCAAGCACAGCAAGTTCAATCGGCAAGTACGCATACGCGATACTTTTCTGTACGGAATAGCCGTACGCGCCGGCTTGCGCCCAACCGATCACGCGGTCGTTGTAACGAAGCGGTTCGCTGCCGATGGTGATTGCTGTCGGGTCATTCAGTGTGAGACAACACAGTTTGCGTGCGAGACCCTCCGCCTTTTGTTTCACCAACGCGTCGCGTCCAGCAAAATTTCTCGGCGCGCCGTTCGCGCCATTCAATTTCACGCAAAAGCCCAAGCCCGCTTCGTACGGCGTGTAATCGGGACCGATTTCGGCGCTCCAGTAGCGATATCCTTTTTCGAGGCGCAGCGTATCAATCGCGCGATATCCGCCTGCCACCATTCCAAATGCTTGCCCCGCGCCCCACAACGTGTCCCACAATTTTTGTCCATACTCCATCGGACAGTAAAACTCCCAACCGAGTTCGCCCACATACGTCACGCGCAACGCCAAACACGGCACATCCCCAACCGCAATGCGCTGCGCAGTCATGTACGGAAACGCGTCGTTCGACACATTCGATTTGGTCACGCGCTGTAAAATATCGCGCGCCCGCGGTCCCCATAGACCGAGACATGCGTAATGCGATGTGACATCTTCAACGATCACACTGCCGTCGTCCGGCGCGTGGGTTTGAATATGTTGCAAATCGTGCGCGCCGAACGCGGCGCCGGTGATGATTTGAAATTCATCGTGCGCGAGACGCGTCACGGTGAAATCACATTCAATCCCGCCGCGCGGGTTCAACATTTGTGTATAAGTCACCGCGCCCATCGGCTTGTCCATTTCGTTGTCGCACAAATAATTCAGCAATTTCAACGCGCCCGGACCGCGCACGGAAATTTTGCTGAACGAGGTTTCGTCAAACAAGCCCGCGCGTTCGCGCGTGCCGAGATGTTCCGCGCCGATATTGGGCGACCAATTGTGACGCGCCCAGCCGCGCGGGGAATAATCGGAGACCGGAGACTGATGACTGGGGACTGGAGACTGATCACTGGAGACTGGAGACTGATCACTGGAGACTGGTAACTGGAGACTGGAAGCTCTAGTCTCTAGTCTCCAATCTCTATTGAACCAGTTGGGGCGTTCCCATCCCGTCTTTTCCCCGAACGATGCGCCAAATTCTTTCAAACGATGATACGCGGGGGAAAGGCGTAACGGGCGCGCGGACTCGCGTTCTTCGTTCGGATAATGAATGTCATAGTACTTGGCGTACGTTTCGAGCGTGCGCGCGAGGGTGTACTTTTGACTCGCGTAATTTGCGCCGAAACGACGATGATCGAGCCGCCACAAATCCCATTCGGGATGCCCCTCGATAATCCATTCCGCCATCGCCTTGCCGATGCCGCCCGCGCCCGCGAGTCCGTGCGCGCAAAACGCGGCGGCAATCCAAAACCCGCGCACGCTCGTCGGACCCAGCAGGTATTCCGCGTCGGGCGTGAAACCTTCGGGACCGTTGAGCAGCATGTTCACTTGCGCGTTTTCGATTTCGGGCACGCGGCGAATCGCGTTTTCCATCAACGGCGCGAAACGATCCCAATCGGGCGGCAACAATTTTCCGTTGAAATCTTGCGGGATGCCGTCGAGCGCCCACGCGGCGGGTGCGCGTTCATAGCCGCCCATAATCAAGCCGCCGACCTCTTCGCGAAAATACACGAGCAAATCGGGATCGCGCAGCGTCGGCAAGCCCCTCATTCCTCGGGGCAAGGTTTGCGTAATCCCCATCGGCTTTGTTATCAGATACAAATGCGCCATCGAAATGATCGGGAAATTCAGTTGCTCGCCATTCGGCGCGCGAACCATCCTGCCGATTTCTCCCGCCCACTGTCCCGCCGCGTTCACGACAATTTCCGTTTCGATTGTGCCCTGATCGGTGACGACGGCAGATACGCGCGGTGCTGAGCTTGTCGAAGCATTCAAGGTAATGTCTTGCACGCGCGTGTGCGTGCAAAATTGTGCGCCGCGCGCTTTCGCGCCCGCGACGAGCGCCATCGTCAAACCCGTCGGGTCAATGTAACCGTCGGTCGGCAAATACACCGCGCCTTCCACGCCATCGGTCGTCATCAATGGGAATAGTTTTTGTGCTTCTGTCGCGCTGATGAGTTCGAGCGGCAAACCGAACGAACGCGACACGGCGACGAGATATTTCAGTTCTTCCAGCCGCGCTTTTGACGAGGCGAGGCGCAAACTGCCTACTTCGCGCCAACCGGGGTCTACTTCCGTTTCGTCTTTTAATCGGCGGTACAAATCGGTGCTGTAGCGAATCATCTTGGTGAGATTTGACGACGTGCGCAGTTGTCCGACCAGACCGGCGGAATGAAACGTCGAGCCGCTGGTCAATTCACTGCGTTCCAACACAACAACATCGCGCCAACCCATCAACGTGAGATGATACGCGATGCTTGCGCCGCCGACCCCGCCGCCGATGATGACGACGCGGGCGTGAGAGGGAAATTTGGATGATTGGGTCATTGGAAATTGGAAGTTGGAAGTTGGAAGTTGGAAGTTGGAAGTTGGAAATTGGAAATTGGAAATTGGAAGTTGGAAGTTGGAAGTTGGAAGTTGGAAGTTGGAAGTTGGAAGTTGGAATTTAGAAATTGGAAGTTGGAAGTTGGAAGTTGGAAATTAGAAATTGGAAATTAGAAATTGGAAGTTGGAAGTTGGAAGTTGGATGTTGGAAGTTGGAAGTTGGATGTTGGAAGTTGGAAATTGGAAATTGGAAATTCGAAATTCAAGAATCGCAAATCGCAAATCGCAAATCGCGTATCGCAAATCGCGTATCGCAAATCACAAGACACTATTGCACTATTGCACTACTGCACTATCGCACTATCGCACTATCGCACTATCGCACTATTGCACTATCACACTATCGCACTATTGCACTATCACACTAATGCGTCAGCTTATTCCAGCGCGGCAAGCCATTCTGTATAACGCGGGTCATTTAAACGCGCGGTGAGCTTGTCGAAAAATTGATTGGCGTAGCCGCGAAAATCGAAATCGAGTTCGGAGATGCCTTGTTGCAGCACACCCCATATCCCTTCGCGGAAATCGGACATGGCTTGCGCAAGCTTGAGCCGCGCAAAGGCACGCGGTTCGACTTGGCCAAAATACGCGTCCAGTAATTGTTGTACGTGTACATCGTCGAATTCGTGGTGCGCGGCAAAATTGGCGAGGTCGAAAAATGGGTCGCCCATGCCTGCGTATTCCCAATCGAGAATGCGCAGGTTGCCCTGTTCGTCGCGCAAAAAATTACCGTTCAACAGGTCGTTGTGACAAAACACGGGCGTGGTCTTGGAATGATCGAACGCCGTTTCGATCACGGCCAGCTGCGCGCGCAGCCACGCGTAATTTTCGGGAAACGCGGTGACGCCGTGCGCACGCGCGAGCGCGTCGTAATCGCGCGCCACCTGGAACGGCGAGAACGTCGCGCGTACGGCGGGCAGGGCGTGGATTTTTTGCAGCGCGCGCGCGACTTGATGAATCGTTTGCGTTTCTTGCATCGCGTCTATCGGAATCGGACGCCCGCGAATAAAACGCGCGACGAGATACCCTTCGGGCAAAATGAATTCGACCACCGCGGGAGCGATGCCGATTTCTGCCGCCGCGCGGGTTGCGGCGTACTCGTTCGCGCGGTCAATGCCGAGCAGTTCGCTTTTCGCGCCGCCAAGACGCAGGACAAACGCTTCCCCCTCCGCGTCAATGCGATAGTTCTGATTGGTGATGCCGCCGGAAAGAAACGTGATTTGCAAATCGCTGCGGTCCCGCCAAGCCGGAATCCGCGCGAGGGCTTGTTCAAGTACGCTCATCATCTGCAAGTCCATTGCCAAGCCATTGCCCATTGCTCCAGCAATTCCAAATCTAAAAAATCGAGGTCGTTTTAGGCGGGTTTTCACTGATAATTGCGCTGGTCTTCGCTAGGAAACTGGCAACTTGTGTCAAAAATGACCGAAAAACGGGTTTGCTCAGTTTCAGATTTGGAATTGCTGACATTGCTCATTGCCGATTGTGCATTGTGCATTCTGCATTCGGCATTGTGCATTCATCATTGTCCATTCGGTTTGGGCATACGATTATATCAAAAGGTGCAGCCCCTTGCAATAGATTGCAAAATTTCCTATAATCGCAACATTATATTTGCACGAATGTGCAAGAGTTTGCAAACGCGCGCAGGATTGGATCAATGCGCTTGCCGAAACCGATGCAAAACCTGCGCGCCCCTTCTTTGGAATGAAACCATTAATCCCCGCGCAGCGACGCAAAAACATTTCGGATTATTTGATGCAGCACCAGATTGCGCCGCTGGATACCCTCGCACAACGGTTGCGCGTGTCCGAAGCGACCGTGCGCCGCGATTTGGAATGGCTGGAACGCGCAGGCATCGTCGAGCGCACACACGGCGGCGCGCGTCTCGTGCAGCATTTACCTGACGAGCCGGAATACGCGCGCAGCGCGATTGCCCATCCCGAAGAAAAGCGCTGCATCGGCGAATTTGCGGCGGCGTTGGTCCAGCCCGGCGATTCGTTGTTTATCAATAGCGGCACGACCGCGACCGCAGTGATTCGTCACCTGCGCGGCATCGAAAACCTGACGGTCATTACTTTGGCAATGTCAGATTCGAAATGTCATTGCGAGATGTCCAGCCCACGCGGGCTGCGTGACCTGAAGAAACTGTCATGCTGAGGGACGAAGCATCTCTGGTTTGGCATAGAGATTCTTCAGTCCCTTCAGAATGACAGTTGGAAGTTTCTGAGCAGGAACGAAGCAATCTCCACGCCCGACGAGCGAGATTGCTTCACAAGTGCGGTTCGCAATGACAAATGTGACATTGCCAAATTACGAACAATGTCTTGGCGGCGCTCGAAGGTCAATCGGACAAGCTGCAGTTGATTTTGCTCGGCGGCAATTTTCGCCCGCGCGCCAATTCGGTTGCCGGGCCGTTCGCCGTCGAAATGTTGCAGCGCATGTACGCGGCGAAATGTTTTATCGGCGTGGACGGCATCAGTTTGAAACACGGCTGCACGACGCCCAATTCGCTGGAGGCGGAAATCGCGCGCTTGATGATTGAACGGACGCAAGGCGACGTCATTCTCGTCGCCGACCACAGCAAGTGGGGCGTCGTGTCGAATTTTGAAATCACGCCGCCGACCAAGATTCACAAATTGGTCAGCGATGCCGGATCGGCGAAACAAGCGCGCGAAGAGTTGAAAGCGCGGGGTGTGCAAGTGATCCAAGCTCGTACGGAAGTAAGCGCAGACGGCAGGCCAAAAGGGTGAAAGCAGCGCACGCAAAACACACGGCAGAGATTACAAGCTTTCACGGCGAGAATTTCTTTCTTTCCAATTTTTACCCGGCGAACGTGGAATGGGAAGGCGAAAGCTATCCGACGGTCGAGCACGCGTTCCAGGCGGCGAAAACATTGGATGCGGACGAACGCGTTGATTTCGCTCGTCCTGCTCGTGAGCGGTTTCAAAAATTACGTGCGCTTTCAACACGTGATTTGGTGGGGCACACTGCTCGCGTTCGCGGTCATGTTTTTTGTTTTGTTCACGACGCCCGCGACTGCTTTCGTGGAACGTTTGAACGCGTTCGCCGTCGCGTCGGGCGGCGCACCCAATTTTTACGAAACCGCCAAAGCCGCCGCGCAAGCTCAAGGCGTTGACCTGAATCCGCCGTTCAATTTGTTGGCGACGCTGTTGATCGCGCCTATCGCGTGGACTTTATTGCAATGGGCAACGTATTCCGCGCAGCAGAACGGCGAAATCAAAGACGCGAAATCATTCCAGTCGCAAGTGTTTATCATGGTCGGTTCGCTCGTCGTGACGGGCATTTTGCTGGCGCTGCTCGCGGTGGGCATCGAACGTGTCGCGGGTTCGGAATTTTTGTATGTCGTGGGCGCGGGCTACTCGGCGTCATCGTCGTGTCGGTGGTGATTTATCTCGCCGCCAAGCGTCGCGCCCGCGCGCTGGGTTTCAACGTCGAGTACGCGTTCAAAGAGATTCCGCCCGAATAGAAATTTCCCTTTGTTCCCTTAGTTCCTTCCGTTCCCTTACATGGAACTGGTGGAACTAAGGGAACTCACATGATTCATGTTCCCCACTCACGCACGCGTCGTCATCATCGGCGGCGGTATTGCCGGTACGAGCATCGCGTATCATCTCGCCAAAATGGGCGAGCGCGATGTGGTTTTGCTCGACAAAGGCGAACTCACCAGCGGCTCGACGTGGCACGCCGCGGGCATGGTCACACATTTTCACACTTCGCCCACGCTCATGCGAATGCGCCAGTACAGCATTGATTTGTATCGCGCGTTGGGCAGCGAACGCTCGCCGCAGCGTTCGGATCGCGCGGAGGGGAACGCTGCTGCGAGCGTTCCGTACGTGGATGATGCGCCGCAGCATTGGCATGAGGTGGGCAGTCTGCGCGTCGCGTCGAGTCCCGACCAATTTCTATTTTTGAAACGACAGGTCGGGATGGCCAAGGCGATTGGGCTGAATGTGGAAATTATTTCTGCAGACGAATGTGTAAAAATTTTTCCGTGGATGACGGACGAAAATTTGTACGGCGGAATGTATTTGCCAAACGACGGGTGGATTGATCCGAGCGGCGGCACGATGGAAATTGCGCGGCGCGCCAAATTGTACGGCGCGCAAATTTTTACCCAGGTACGCGTCGTCGAAATTCAACGCGATGCGCGTGGGGCGATTTGCGGCGTCGTCACGGATCACGGCGCGATTCAAACGGAATGCGTGGTCAACGCGGGCGGGATGTGGGGACGACAAATCGGCGAGATGCTTGCCCCGAGCGGAGCCGAGGGGGTCGGCGTGAATTTGCCGATGACGCCGTTGGGGCATCAACACTTGCTCGCGCGCGTGCCCAATTTTACCTTTCCCAAAAATACGCTGTGCCTGCGCGATCCCGAAAACTTGGTGTACCTGCGCGAAGAAGTGGGCGGTCTCGTCATCGGCGGCTTTGAACTCGAACCGCGCGAATGGGCGCTTGACGGCGTGCCGTGGGATTTTACGCAAAAACTTTTTCCGCCCGATTGGGAATTGTTCGCGCCGATCATGGAAGGCGCAATCCGCCGCGTGCCGATGCTCGAACACGCGGATGCACAGCATCTCGTTCACGGTCCTGAAGCGCTCACACCGGACAGCAAACCGCTGCTCGGTCCCGTGCCCGGCGTTCCCGGTTTTTGGGCAGCGTGCGGTTTGTCGCACACCGGTTTCGGCGCGGGCGCGGCGATTGGCGACATTCTTTCGCAGTGGATTGTGACCGGCGAACCGCCGTACGATGTGACGGAGTTGAATGTGCGGAGGTTCGGCGAAATCTATCGCGACCGCGCGTATGCGTCGGAACGCGCCAAGGAAGCGTACAAATATTATTACTGGCTGCGTTTTCCACACGACGAAAACGAACGCGCGCGAGAGAAAAGAAAATCACCGCTCGACGCGAAATTGTTCGACCTGGGCGCGGTGTTTGGCGAAAAGAATGGGTGGGAGCGCGTCAATTATTTCGATGCAGCGCAGTCAGTTATCAGTAATCAGTCATCAGTAATCGGTCGTCGCGCGGGCGCGGACCAACGCGCGACAGGTTGGTTCAACACGCCATTTTTGGAACAGGCAGGTGAGGAACATCGCGCGGCGCGTGAACGCGTGGCATTGTGGGATATGACCTCATTCGGCAAACTCGACGTGCGCGGTCCTGACGCGCTGCAATTTTTGAATTTCCTCGCGGACAATGATTTAACCAAGCCGGTCGGCAGTTTGATTTATACGCAGTTCCTGAATCCGCGCGGCGGCATTGAAAGTGACGTGACGATCGCGCGTTTGGACGAGGAACATTTCCGCGTCATTTGCGGCAGTAATTTTGTCGCGAGCGATTTGGGGTGGATGACGATGCAGAGGGAAATGGGTAGACAGGTGGAAATAGGTAAACAGGGAACAAGTAGACAGGGAACAAGTAGACAGGTGGAAATTCGCGATGTGACGGAAGAGTATGCAGTGATCGGGATGTGGGGACCGTTCGCGCGGAAGGTGTTGGAACGTGTGACGCGCGACGATGTGTCGAACGCGGGCTTTCCGTACATGACGGGAAGGCATTTGACGTTTGACGCCTTGACGAATGACGTACGAATTTGGGCGCAGCGCGTGACGTACGTCGGTGAGTTAGGTTGGGAATTTTACACGTCGAATGCGGATGCGCCGCGTGTGTGGGATGCGTTGATGAATGCTGGGCAAGATTTCGGCATTCGCCCGGCGGGCTACAAAGCGATTGATTCGCTGCGTCTTGAAAAAGGGTATCGCTATTGGAGCACGGACATGACGCCGAGTGAAAACCCATACGAGGCGGGTTTGGGCTTTTGTGTCAAGTTAAATGACGCAAACGGTGTGCCTCGCGATTTCATCGGACGCGCGGCATTGATGAAATGGAAACAGCTAAGGAACAAGAAAAAGTTGGCGACGATCACGCTCGATCCACTCCCCGCTCCTTTTAGTGCCTGTCCTGAACAGGGTGAAGGAAGGGTCCCCGGGGCTGAGGTGTTGTTCCCCTCTCCTCGCAGGAGAGGAGTTGGTGGTGAGGTGTTTTCTCCCTCTCCTCATAGGAGAGGAGTTGGTGGTGAGGTGTTGCTCCCCTCTCCTCGTAGGAGAGGGGCTGGGGGTGAGGTGTTGCTCCCCTCTCCTCGTAGGAGAGGGGCTGGGGGTGAGGTCGGCTTGTATGGCGGCGAGCCGGTGTACCACAACGGCGCGTTGATGGGACGCTTGCGCAGCGGCGGTTACGGATATACGGTCGGCAAAAGCATCGGCTTGGTCTATTTGCCCGTCGAGATGGTGCGGAGCGGAACGCCGCTGGAGATTGAAGTTTTTGGCGAACGCTTTGCCGCGCAAGTGGACGCGGATGTGTTGTACGACCCGAAAGGGGAGCGCATTCGCACATAGAAAATTTCATATCGTCGGCGCGTTCAACGACGCGCTGAACGCGCGCGATGTGGACGGCATGATGCGCCGTATGACGGGCGACTGTGTGTTCGAGCATACGTATCCCGCGCCCGACGGCACGCGCTACGTGGGGCAAAGCGCGGTGCGCGCATTTTGGGAAAATTTCTTTGCTTGGTCGCGCAACGCCCGCATCGAAATTGAAGAAATCTTTGCGGCGAACAATCGCGGCGTGATGCGTTGGACATATCGTTGGACGGATTCGTCCGGAGTGGAAGGACACGTGCGAGGCGTGGCTGTGTACCGGATTGAAAATGGTTTGATTGCCAAAAAGTTTTCATACGTCAAAGGATGACACACGCGCGGCTGCAATAGCGCGCACTGCCGAAACGGTTATAATAGCGCGGCAAATATGAGGTGACTCATGCCGAGAACAATATTGCAAGTACCTTGACAATCTTTGGTTTTTGCACAAGCTCGTTGTAAAGATTGTGAGGTAAGCGGATGGCAAAAACGAAACGGGTTAAAGAAACAAAAGGTGCATACACGACCAACGATGCGCGCAAACCGCGCACTCGGGTGGTGAAACCTCGCGCGCAGCCAAAACCCGCCTTGCCCAAACGGCGCGCGCCGAGTACTTTTATCGTCACGGATCCTAAAATCTGTGGAGGCGAGCCAACAATGCTTGGCACGCAGATTACGGTGCAAGAGGTGCTTGAAAAAGTTGCCACTGGCGAGTCATGGGATTCGATTATCAAGAGTTTGCACGGTCCAGTAAGCAAGGCAGCGCTTACGGAAGCGGTGCGTCTCGCCGCAAGAGCATTGCAAAGCAAAACGGCTGTCTTGTTATCTCCGTCCGATCAAAACGACGCCGAAATTTACAATCGCTATTCCGAGCAATTGAATAAAGAAGCGCTTGACGTTCTCAAATATCAGGTTATTCCATGAAGCGCGGTGAACTGTATCGCATAGAGCAGCCCTTTGCCAGGGACCCGAAAAAGTTTCGGGTCTTTTGTATAGAGCGGATTCCAGTCTGATTGGTGGGCAGACCTTTCGGGTTTTCGGAAACCCGAAAGGTCTTTTG
Organism: Chloroflexota bacterium; assembly: GCA_016209205.1. Lineage (GTDB taxonomy): Bacteria > Chloroflexota > Anaerolineae > UBA4142 > SHND01 > SHND01. The sequence continues at coordinate 5,740 of JACQWQ010000097.1, read as the reverse complement.
CCCACATACGAATTAGGAATCCGCTCTAATGAAAATTCTCGCACTCAATTGCGCGCTTCGAATCGCGCTGGACTTGATGAGCAGGAAGCAGTGGTCGAACCCGAATGAGTACTCCAATCGAACAACTCCTCCCGCGTTTCACGACATTTCAAAACGAAACGCTCATGGTCGCGCCGTTGAGCGGCGGACTTACCAACACGAATTATCGGGTCGAAGCGGACGGCGTACCGTACGTCGTGCGGATTCCCGGCGCGCAAACGGAACTGCTCGCGGTGGACCGCGCGAATGAGTATTACAACGCGCGGGCGGCGAGTGCAGCGGGCGTTGCGCCGCGCATTGTGCATTACCTCGATGATGTGAATGTCATGGTGTTGGAATTTATTCGCGGCGAAACGCCGAGCATTGCGCGCTTGAATGAACCGGGCCTGGCGACGCGCATGGCGCGCGCATGCAAGCAGCTGCACGCCGGTCCGCGCTTTCTCCGCGATTTCAACATGTTTCGTCTCACCGAATATTACTTGCAAGTGACGCGCGAGCACGAGGTAAAAATTCCTGACGGCTATCCCGAATACAGGCCACGCGTAAACGAAATCGAAAGCGCGTTTGTGCGAAAGCCGCTGCCGACGGTGCCGTGTCACAACGATTTGCTTGCAGAAAATTACGTTGGCGATGGGACGAAACTTTGGCTGATTGATTTTGAATATAGCGGCAACAACGACCCGACGTTTGAATTGGGCAACACCGCGCAGGAGCAGCAGTTTGACGACGCGCACCAGCGCGAGTTGTGTGCGGGTTATTTCGGCGACGCGTATTTCGGCGGGACGCCTTGGGATAAACTCGCGCGCATGAAATTGAACATGATCATGTCCGATGTAGGGTGGACGTTGTGGGCGGCGATTCAGCATAAAATTTCGACCATCGAATATGATTTCTGGGGTTGGGCGATTGACCGTTGGGGGCGCGCGACGCAAAAGATGGACGCGCCGCAGTTTCGCGAATGGTTGGATGCGGTATGAACGCGACGCTGTTCCAAAGCCGGGACGGTGTGATTAGAGCGGATTCCGAATTGATTGGTGGTGTCAGCGTAGGGGCGACGGCTTGTCCTCGCCCATTCCAGTTGGGCAACCACAAGGGATTGCCCCTACCATCCCACAAACGAATCAGGAATTCGCTCTAGGATGTGAGTATATAATAGGCAGGGCAGGAAGTGAGGAGGCAGTATGACAAACAGGAAAAGGGTCAAAGAGACAAAAGAGTCCTACACCATTCGTGCATCGAATAGCAATGGCGCGCGTCTACAGAAGCGTCATTCTGCGTCTCGAGCAAAACCTCCCACCAAGCGCATCCTGGGCAAATACATCGTCGCTGATCCGGAGATTTGTCACGGCAAGGTGACTTTTATTGGCACGCGCATCTTCGTCTCGGATGTTATTGAGATGGTTGCAGAAGGAATGGCATGGGATGAAATCATTCGCCAATGGCATGGCAGCATTTCGAAAGAAGCAATCGCGGAGGCAATCCTGGTGGCGTATGCCGCATTTCGAAAGTATGTTGACAAACCCGACTCTAACTCAGCGTCATTATAGTATTACTCTCGAAAAACCATCACGACCGCGAAGATTTTTTGGACGCGGATAAACGCGGATGAACGCGGATTTTTTTCTTTCCGCGAAAATCCGCGTTTATCCGCGTCCGATAGATTTTGGTTGCGGCTGGATGCCGCGCTATGAACATCCTCGATGAAAATATTATGATTGATCAGCGTATCGCGCTGCAAACGCGCGGCATCGCCATCCATCAAATCGGTTTTGATGTGGGACGAAAGGGGATGAAGGATGAAGAGCTCATCCCCTTTCTGCATTCGCTACGCGATTCATCCTTTTTCACGCGTGACCGTGATTTCGACGAACGCAAATTTTGTCATCCGCGCTACTGCTTGGTATTCTTGACCATCAAAAGAAATGACGTTGCAGAATTTGTACGGCGCGTCTTGCACCACACGGCAACGGACACCAAGGCAAAACGGATGGGATCAGTTTTACGCGTTTCGTACGAGGGGATGCGAATTTGGAAACGAAATGCGGACAGCGCAGTTTACATCCGCTGGTGACAGAGAATCAGACTTCCAAAGATACTTGTGATTTGGACACCAGAGCTTGGATGTTCCCGTATGCTTGTTCCGTTGGAAAGGGTGATATTCTCATGATGACGACTTCTGAACTCGATCAACTGTGTGTCAATACGATTCGCGCGCTGGCGATGGATGCGGTGCAAAAAGCCAACAGCGGTCATCCTGGCTTGCCGCTCGGCGCCGCGCCGATGGCGTACGTGTTGTGGACGCGTTTTCTCAGACACAATCCTGCGCATCCACAGTGGGCAGACCGCGACCGTTTTATTTTGTCGGGCGGGCACGGCTCGATGTTGTTGTATGCGCTGCTGCACCTCACGGGTTATGCTCTATCGCTCGACGACCTCGAAAATTTTCGCCAGTGGGATTCGCCCACGCCGGGGCATCCCGAACACGGTCTCGCGGCGGGGGTCGAAGCGACGACGGGGCCCCTCGGTCAAGGATTCGCGATGGGCGTCGGGATGGCGATTGCGGAAGCGTACCTCGCCGCGCGTTATAATCGCCCCGGACACGAAATTGTCAATCATCACACGTACGCCATTGTCACCGACGGCGATTTGATGGAAGGCGTCGCGTCGGAAGCGGCATCGCTCGCAGGACATCTCAAACTCGGCAAACTGATTTACCTGTACGACGACAATAAAATTTCCCTGGCGGGCGCGACGCATCTCACCTTCACCGAAGATGTGGGCACGCGGTTTGAGGCGTACGATTGGCACGTGCAGCGCGTCGAGGATGGCAACGACCGCGCGGCAATTCAAGCGGCATTGGAAAATGCGCAGCGCGAAACGGAACGTCCGTCGCTGATCATTGTGCGCACCCACATCGGTTTTGGTTCACCGCACAAGCAGGATACCTTCGAAGCGCACGGCTCACCGCTCGGCGCGGACGAAGTGAAACTGACGAAAAAGAATCTGGGCTTTCCCGAAGAGCCCGCGTTTTTCATTCCCGGCGCAGCGTTGGAACATTTTCGCGCGGCTCTGGAAAAAGGCAGCGCGTTGGAAAATGAATGGAATACGAAACTGGAAGCGTACGCAACAGCGCATCCCGAGCTCGCCAACGAATTCCAAATGCTTTTGCGCGGGGAATTGCCGCAAGGGTGGGACGCGGATATTCCCACATTCCAAGCGGATGCAAAAGGTGTTTCCACGCGCGTGGCGGGCGGCCAGGTGCTCAACGCGATTGCGAAACACGCGCCGAATCTCATCGGCGGTTCGGCGGACTTGAATCCTTCGACGATGACCGCGCTCAAGGGCATGGGCGATTTTGAACCGGCAGCCAGCGCGTCGGGCGATCATCAAGGCGCGGTCGGCGGCGGATGGAACTTTGCGGGACGTAACGTGCACTATGGCGTGCGCGAGCACGCGATGGGCGCGGCGGCGAACGGCATGGCGCTGCACGGCGGCATCATTCCCTTTACTGCGACGTTCTTTACGTTTTCCGATTACATGCGCCCGTCCATTCGTCTCGCCGCGTTGATGGAGCAGCACGTCATTTTTGTTTTCTCGCACGACAGCATCGCGTTGGGCGAAGACGGTCCGACGCACCAGCCGGTGGAACAGCTCGCCGCGCTGCGCGCCATTCCGCACCTCTCGGTGATTCGTCCGTGCGACGCGAATGAAACCGCCGAAGCGTGGCGTGTGGCAATGCAGTCCACGCACAAACCGGTCGCGCTCGTGTTGACGCGCCAAAATGTGCCCACGCTTGACCGTATGCACTTGGCGTCGGCGGAGGGATTGCGGCGCGGGGCGTACATTCTCGCCGACGCGCCGGGCGGCGATCCTTCGACTGCGCTCAGGACAGAGCCCGATATTATTTTGATTGCATCGGGTTCTGAAGTGTCGCTCATTCTCGGCGCGCAGCAAGAACTGGCGCAAGAAAATATCCGCGCGCGCGTCGTTTCCATGCCGAGCTGGGATTTGTTCGACGCGCAGTCGCAAGAATATCGGGACAGTGTTTTGCCGCCGCATGTTCGTGCGCGTCTCGCGGTCGAAGCGGGTGTCGCGCAGGGCTGGCACAAATATGTCGGCGACGCGGGCGCGGTGTTGAGCATCGAACGTTTTGGCGCATCCGCGCCGTACCAGGTACTGTTTGAGAAATTCGGATATACGGCAAAAAATGTCGCCGCACACGCGCGCCGGGTGTGTGGCGAATGGGGTATGGCGAATGGAATTCGCCGTCTGAAAAAAGGTGAAATCGCAAGCGATTGATCCAATCACACGCGATTGATCCAATCACACGCGATTGATCCAATCACACGCGATTGATCCAATCACACGCGATTGGAATGCGGCGCGTTTTACGCGAGCGCGCGACCCCAAATGCGTTTGCCTCAACACTAACTCGGGCGCCAGCACGAGGATTTCTTTACCAAAACATTACCAACATTAAACCATTTGAAAACCTTTTCCGTGACAAATTCTGCTATAATAGCAGGTGGAAAATGAACTCAAGGACTGGTCGGCATGCCAAGCGACCCGTCCTTTGTTTTGCCCATGGTTTGACGGCAGTGTTAGATCCGGTCTGTCAAACCGGCGGAGCGCGCCTCCAAAAGGCGCATCCATCCTCTGTATGCTATAATGGCTCTGCGTGTTGCAAGGCGCCAAGATAGCGCCAGACCTGTGATGGTTTGTGGAATCGCGGGCGATTCCGAGAAACCATCACAGGTCTTGAGCGAGCAATACGCTCGTCGGTCTCGGGTTCTCTCGCTTATGCAAAAATGGTATGTTCTTTCCACGAAATTGCACGCCGAGCGTCAAGTCGCCTCACACCTCCTGCACGCGGGCGGCGAAGTGTACCTGCCAATGATCCCGGTCGCGCAGCCGCGCCGCGACCGTCCTGTGGATCGCCCATTTTTCCCCGGCTATTTGTTTGTGCGTTATGACCTTGAGCAGTTAGGGGTCTCGAAACTCAGGTACACGCCCGGACTGCGCGGGGTGGTGATGTTTGGCGGAGAACCGGCAGTGGTCGCGGACGCAGACGTGGCGCGCGTGCGCGCGCAATTGGCGAAACCGCAGATGTGGGACAAGTCCGGGACGCCGCTCGAGCCGGGTGATCCCGTCGAAATTTTGCAGGAGCCGTTTCAAGATTTGGACGCGGTCTTTGACCGGCGTTTGACGCCGACGGCGCGTGTCCGCGTTTTCTTGCGCTATCTGGAGCGGCATGAATTGGCGCGCAAATCGGTCGAGCACCTGATTCCGCTGGAACTGGATGGGAATCTCGTGCGTAAAAAGGAAACGCGCAGGTGAAAGAAACAAGCAGCTAAATGCATCTATTAGAGCGGATTCCAGTCTGATTGGTGGGCAGACCTTTCGGGTTTTCGGAAACCCGAAAGGTCTTTTGCCCACATACGAATTAGGAATCCGCTCTAGAGTGTGCAAGTAGAGTGAGTTCCTGATCCGTTCGAGGTAGGACTTTCGCTCAATTGTCATTTCGAACAGAGTGTCCGATGCAGTTCATCGGCGAAATCTAGGTTTTGCCCAGAGAGATTTCTCGCAAAACTTGTGGCGATGCAGTTCATCGCACGAAGCATTGAGGGAACGGCTGCACAGGACTTGTCATATCGAAGGGACTGAGATATCTCACTCCGTTCGATATGACAGTCCTGAGCCC
>JACQWQ010000096.1 GCA_016209205.1 Chloroflexota bacterium | reverse complement strand
GGGTCCGGGTGAGAGGCATCTCCCCTCGCCTTTTAGGAGAGGGTCCGGGTGAGAGGCATCTCCCCTCGCCTTTTAGGAGAGGGGTCGGGTGAGAGGCATCTCCCCTCGCCTTTTAGGAGAGGGTCCGGGTGAGAGGCATCTCCCCTCGCCTTTTAGGAGAGGGGTCGGGGGTGAGGTCTCATTTCCCCGCGCGGCGATGATACACCGCTGCGGCTTCGGTGCGGTTCGTCACCCCCAACTTTTCAAAAATGTTTTGCAGGTGAAACTTGACCGTGCTCTCGCTAACGCACAGGCGCTCGGCAATCTGCGCGTTGGTAAGACCCTCCGCCACCAGCGCCAGGACCTCGCGCTCGCGTTCGGACATTCCAATTGCAGTCGCCGGATGTTGGCGCTCGGTCAGCCACTGCCGCACCACGCGCGGAAAAACCATTTTTCCGTGCGCGACCTGACGAATCGCCGCAATGGTTTGGCTTGGCGCGTCGGTCTTGAGGACGAAACCGTCCGCGTCATGCTCCAACGCTTCGAGCATGGATTCGCCATCCGAAAACGCGGTGAGAACCAGCACCCGTACCGGCAAATCCTCTTGCCGAATCCGTTCGAGACAGGCAAGCCCGGCGAGGCGCGGCATCATCAAATCCAAAACGACCACGTCAGGTTCGTGCAGATGGACTGCCTCCATCAAGGTCGCGCCATCTTTGGCAGTGGCGACGACTTGAATGTCTTCCTCGTTTTGGAGCAGGGCTTGGAGTCCTTCGAGCACGAGTTCGTGATCGTCGGCGAGGATGACCCGAATCGGTTTGGATTCGTTAATAGCCACTCGGCACCTTGACCTTGATCCGCGTTCCTTTGCCCGGTTCGCTCCACAAATCAAAAACGCCGCCGACCAATGCAACCCGATCGCGCATTCCGCGCAAGCCGATATGTTCCACGCGTTCCGTCGCCGCCGGCCCACTGAGCGGTGGGGGAGTGAACCCGACGCCCTCATCACTCACTTCCAACCAGATAGAATCGGCTTCCGTCCACAAATGCACGCGCGGTTCCTGCGTGCGCGCGTGACGGTAAATGTTCGACAGCGCCTCCTGTAAAATGCGATACAACGCGATCTTGACCGGCAGGGCAACCCCGGGCAGTTCGCCATCCACTTGAAACTCTACGCGCTGCCCGCTCATTGCTTCGTATTGGAGCAGCAAGCCCTCGAGAACGGATAACAAATCGCGTTTGGCAAATTCGGGAGGACGAAACGTGCCGAGGAAGGTGCGAATCTCGGTGAGGGAATCTTCAAGCAAGAGCGCGATGCGCGCTAGCCCCGCAGTCAGCCCGGCAGTATCCCCGGCGCTCGTCCGCGCCAACTGGCTTTGCATGAGGTTGACGAGCGAGAGCGCGGCGAACAGCTTTTGGACAGGTCCATCGTGAATGTCGAGGATGATGCGCTGCAGTTCCTCTTCGGTCACGGCGAGAATGCGACGTCCGGCGATGCGTGGTGAACTGTCGTCTTGGAGCTCTGTCATCCGTCATTCCATTTTTGTTTCGCGGCGCTGACCTTGTAATCTGTGGGCGAGCCGCTCGATGGCTTGAACGCCGGGCGAGTTTGGCGCGAAATCGAGTGGTGAGAGTCCGAGCCGGTCTGCTTCGGGCAGTTGTTCGTCGAGCGGAATCTCGGCGATCAATTCAAAACCTTTTTTCTGCGCCAATTCCCTGACCGCGTGCCGCTCGTTTTCGGTTCGCAGCTTGTTCGCGAGGAAAAAGATTTCGGGGATGCCGAGTTCCTGTGCCAGTGTCGCCGCCCGCGCGCCGGTATCGAGCGAACGAAAATACGGTTCGACGACGACGAGCATCACATCTGCGTGTTCCGTCGTGCCGCGACTCAGGTGCTCCAGACCGGCTTCCATGTCCGTCAAAATAAAATCCGCCCAATCGCCGACGTTCGCCATCAAGCCGCGCGCGATGGTGTGCGGTTGGCACATGCAGCCCACGCCCGCTGCGGTGATCTGTCCCGTGACGAGCAGACGAATGCCGTCGGGTGCCGCAACGCCATAGTCTGCCGCGATTTGCGCGAGCGGTTGCTGCAATTTGACAAAGGGCTGTCCGTTGTCGTCTTCTTCCCAGTGCGCCATATCGCGCGGGATAACGGGGAGTTCTGCCGCGCGTTCCTGTGAGACCCCCATCGCCAACGCCATGTTGGGGTTCGGATCGGCGTCAATCGCCAGCACCTTGTATCCGTCACGCGCGAAGGTGCGCGCCAGGATTCCCGTAATCGTCGTCTTGCCCGAACCGCCTTTCCCCGCGACGGCAATTCGCATCTCTCACTGCCCTTTCTCGGTGGTGTTGATGGAAGATAGAGACCTTTGATGTTCCTGAACCATTCGCGTCCATGTGCGCGTGCTGTAGTGAGCCGGTAGCATAGACCAAACCTGACGTGGCGTCAAGCGAGTCTTTTTGGTGATTACTCACATCGCGTAGAATAGCTTGCTTTCAAAAACCTGTGAGGTCTCCGAGACCTCACAGGTTTTTGAAAACATGTAGTCACCGGAGTCTTTCCGTTTTGCAGGAACAATTCTCGCACGCGCATCTGCCGGCAAAGAGAATGCGCTCGATGCGTCGGAGCTGCACGAGCAGCCCATGGTTGTACGTGTGCAGGGCGTCGAGCAGCTCGGGAAACTCGGTCAACAGTTCGAGGAGATGGTCCAGTGTAGGCAGCTCGACGTCGTGTTCCCAAAATGAAATTGCACCCTGACTCACACCGAGCCGTGCGGCGAGTTCCCCTTGCGAGAGCGCGGCGCGTTCTCGCACCACACGGATGGCAGAACCAAATGAACCCATAAGAGTCTTTCCAAACCTGTGAGGTCGGCGCGCAGCAGAGACCCTCACAGGTTTGCATTTACAACGTCTGATTGGCAAGCTGAAGGTGGTAACGCGTCCAGCGTTCCAGCGCAGCGAGCTGCTTTGGCGTGAGCACCTGACATGCCCAACCCCAGTGGATGGAAATCCAGTCGCCCGGCGCGGCGCGGTCTACCATGCCGCGTCCGTCAATCTGCGATTTGACCCGGCGCAATTCGGGCGCGCCGAGCACCAGATTATTTCCAATCAATTGCAGCGGCGCGACCTCTGCCGTCAGCGTCGCACCTTCGAGGGAAACCACCTTGCCCCAGCTCACGCGGCAATTGTCCATGTAGCCGAGCGACTGGGGCCAGCCATTGCGCGGACAGACTTCGAGGACGTGAAAACCGTGATGGGGATGCGCGCCCGCAGGCGCTTTGCCCAGGACCAATTCCAGGTCCTTGGCGTGGAGCTGTTTCCCAAAGCGCGCGCGGAGTGAATCGTACAGCGCGCGCGCCTCGACGCCTTTAAGCAGTTCGTTGCCGAGCCAGTACGCTTCGACGACACGCGCATCGAACGCATCTGGAATGAGATTACTTTGCGCGATCAATTTCAAGTACGGGACCGCGCCCGTAAATTTTTTCAAGAGCTCGCGCAGCCCCTGATCGGTTACGCCTTCGATACAATACTGAAACAATGCCGCGTTATCGTCGCCGCCGCAATAGGTGAGACGATTGGGCATAAAGGCATAACGCGCAAACAGCTGCGGTCCCGAAAAGCGCGAACTTGCTGAGAGGGTAGAGACTGCGGTATTGACGGCGGGTTCCAGATGGGGCAAACGCGACATGCTCAGCTTGTCTCAACCATTCGCCGGCGGTGTAGGAATGGCGGCAGCAAAAAGGCAACAACGCCGATTGCCATCAGCGCAATCACCCACAGCGCGGGAATGACGGTCCACTTGTTCTCCAAGAGCGCCGTGAGCGCAAGCGTAATCAATGCACCGAGAGTGAGAACCGTGGTTACCAGGGACGCGGGCGCGAGTTTCAGCGCGCTGTACCACGTCCACACATAGCCCATCAAGAACACTGCGGTCACCAGCACCCAGAACCATTGTGTCGAGTTCAAAGCGAGAGCGGCGCCGGTGCGACCTGTGAGCCCGAGAAAGCCCCACATCACCAGAACGCCCACGCCCATCCGTCCGAGTGCTGCCGTGCGCGCGCTCGCGCCGGTCAGCAGTTTCTTGGCGACAATCGTTTCCACTGCCCACAACAGCGTTGCAATCAGGATCAGCGTTTCACCTGCGCCCCACGCCCAATTCGTAATGGGCTGTAAGAAATAAACGCCGATGGCGAGAACGGTTACCCCGGCGACCTGCCATAGACCTAATTTTTCACCGAGCAGCGGGACGGCAAGCAGCGCCACCCAAACGAACAATGTCTTTTGAATCAGCGAGGCGCTCGCCGCAGAAGCAATGCTCAATCCCTGAAAGAAAAGCAGAAATGGCACACCTCCGCCGATCAAGCCGACGCCAAGCCACAAGAGCCACTGCCGCCGCGTAAAGGTGCGGAGCTCTTGGCGCTGCCCCAAAGCAAGCACCGCCGCGAGCAAGCCGAACGCGACGACGGTGTTCTTGACCGTCGTATAGACAAAGGGATCGCTGATCTGTGCAACGCCGAATTTATTGACGTAGATAGAGACACCGCTGATGAGCGCGGCGCCCAGCGCCCACAATATACCCCGGTTGAATTTCATAGATTCTTGTCCTCCGTCCAGAGTTGATCCAGCTCGCGCAAAAGGGCAAGCGTCTCTTGTGCCTGAGCCGGTTCGAGGCGGACCGTCGCCAAACCGAATTGCACCATCACATAATCGCCAATGCGTACGGCCGGCAGCAGCTGGAACGATACATCTTTGACCACTCCTTCAAAGCACGCTCGCCCCAACAACATGCCATCCTGGTTCTGCTGTATTTCGACAACTTGCATTGGAACATTAACACACATGGCTTGCTCCACTCAATGACGCGCGTGTGTGGTGCGCGATTCACACGCGGCGGGTCCGTGTGTCTTGCAGGAACAATTCGGATTGTTACACTCGCCGTGCGCTTGACCTGTCAACCCGCTGAATTCTTGCACGAATAACCTCCCGCCTTCCTTGCGCCCGCGTTCGGTGAGCGCATAACGATTATCGCGCGCGCGCGCTGCGAAATCGTCACGCACCATCTGTTCCAAATGGTGACGTAACAAATCCGCGTCGGTGTTCAAAAAAGCCGCGAGTTCGGACGCCGTTGGTGAGTCGCCCAAACTTTCCCCGCGCATCCAGAACATGACCTGCAAAATTTCATCGCGCCAAAAAAGCGCGTCGAGCGCAGAGGCGTAACCCTCCGAGCCATTGTCATTTGAATGATGCTTTGCCATGCGCGCTTGTCTCCAAAGCGACCTCGTGCGGTTCGGCGAAATGTCGAACGATTTTTCCAATCTCGCGCAGGGTCTTGGCTGTGGCTTGCGCGACGGGTTCGCTGAGACCAATGCCGAGTTCGTTCGCGTCCGCGGGCTGACAACCGACGAGATACACGATTGGCGGCAGGACCCCCATCGCCCGTGCGAGAATCAGCGCCTTGCTTGGCGTGGTGTAATGCATGTCGGCAAGAAAATCGCCGCGCTGGTCGTCGCCCCACGTGGCAAGGTCGGGGACCTGGACTTGCAGAACGTGCATCGTTCCCGGCGCACTGCCGCGCGCGACGGCGTCAATCACCACCAGGACATCGTAGCCCGCCATCAATTCCTGCACCAGATGAATTCCACCGATGCCGACTTCGATGACTTGAACGTTAGGTGGCATGTCATTTTCGCGGGTCAGCTGGTTTGCCACTTGTACGCCAAAGCCATCGTCGCGGCGCAAGACATTGCCCATTCCGGCAACCAAGATTCGTTTCATGGTTGCTCTGGCTCTCTGGCGGAACTTGGTGCGCCCGCGATGGTGTTGACTGCAATCTGGTCAATCCCAATGAATCCCGGCGCCGCATGGGTGATTTCCGGCGCGGCATCGTGTACCGCGATGCCGCGAAAGCCCGGATAATTTTCGGCGAGGACGCTTTCGATGCCGCGCCGCAGCGTCATCGTCGAACCCGCGCAGCCGTAGCACGCGCCGGTGAGCCGCAGGTGTACGATGCCGTCTTTCACATCCAAGACTTGGACCTCGCCGCCGTGCGAATGGATGTACGGACGCACCAGCTCTAATGCGGTTTCGACTTGCGTGCGATCATCCAGGGGAAGAAAATCGTACAATTGGAAAAGCGTATTGATAATTGGGTCGTGCGCGCCGCGCAGAATCAGGTCCAGCTGTCCCTGCTGGTGAAGGAACGCGATGAGTCGCCCGAGACCGGCGCGATGGATGGCGTCAATCGCTTGCAGCATCGCGAATGCTTTTTCGCGCACTTGCGGCAAGGACAGCGCATCAAATTCGCGCACAAGTTCGTCGAGGCGTTGGAGGGTCGCTTGAAATTCTTCCGGCGTCAGTTCTCGGTCTGCGCCCGCTTGTGCAGGTCCGTTCGTTTTGTCATCCATCCCAAGCCCGCGCATACGCGCGTACCATGTCAATCACCCGGGGCAGCGCGGCTTGCACGCGCGCTGTAAATTTCTCACCCCAATTCAAATCTTCGGGTTCCACCTCGATGACAATTACATCCTCTGGCAGTACGCCAAAGTGTTGTCCGATGATCAAGAGATTATCCAAACTGATAACGCCCATGATAGCTTCGCCGATGCGCTGCTGGATTTCGTCCGCGTCGGGCAATTGTTTCTGCCAGCGATAGGCGTGTACGGCGCCGGGTGCGCGTCCGCGTTCCACGGCAGAAATCAAAATGAGGCGGTCGTAATAATTGGGTTGGTCTTCGAGTCGCTGTACGACGGCGAGCGGACCGAAACTCCAGTCGTCTATCTCGATCCCCGGCGACCACTCCATGTGCTGCAATTGTGGAACGAGCACGGGTCCGAGCGAAAGGTCGCTCAAATTGTGATAGCCCACACCCGCAATCATCACGCGTGTGGATTGTTCGTTTTTCCAATTCATTTTGCCAGTGACTCGCTGGGCGCGCGCCAGTGTTTGTTCGCGTAGACCCGGCGCGAATTCATCCTTCATCCCTTCACTCTGTTCAGGGCAGGCACTTCCGCCTTTATCCTTTAATCTTCAATTCCACACGCGCACGTATTCACTTCGCGCGTCACGACTTGGTCGGTGCCGTCTACATGAATGTGCGTCGTGCAGGGCATACAAGGATCGAACGAACGGATGGCGCGGAGGATGTCAATGCCTTTGAAATTTTCCGCGCTGGAAAACTCTTCGAGGAGGGGCGTGTTGAGCACGGCTTCTTCGTACGGTCCCGGGTTGCCCCAAGGATCTCTGGGGCTGGCATTCCAGGTCGAAGGGGTGAGGATTTGATAATTCGAGAGCGCGCCGTTGTCAATCGTCGCGTGATGCGTGAGATAGCCGCGTCCAGCGCCCCAAAAGCCCGCGCCGATGTGCAGTCCGTGGCGCGGAGTCTCAAACTCGGTGTGGATCTCGGTGTGTCCGCGCTTGACCAAGTCCAAGCCGACAAGCCAGTTGTCAAAGGCAACGCAGGTCGTAAAGACCAAATGATAAGCACGCCCACGATTGCGTTCAAACGCATTCCATACTTCAGGAATCTTCCATTCCAAATCCATCGCGGGCAGCGTGCTCATCGGCACGTGCATTTTCACGCCATGCCCGGTCGGTTCAATAAAGCGGCGATGGGGAATCACCTGCGCCGCGCCGGTGATCCAGAGACGCGCGCAGCATTCGGCTTCCATCGCCTTGCGGTCCCAGCGCGGCGCGGTTGACCACGAATACTTTTCGCGCCAATTCTGTCCCGCCGGCTGTGGCTTGGTATCCTTGTTCCATAAATGATAAGGACTCAGGGGGTTGCCCGCGGGATCGGTGTCAAAGCGTTTCGTATTCCATTCTTCATAGTACGAGTGCGTGACAAATTCTTCGACGCCGATATTGAGCGCCTGTAGTTTGGTCGTAACGACTTGGCCGTCCACGATGACGCCCGGGGTCGCCCACCGTCGTTCCCCCCATGCGTTCGAATTTTCGTACGACGCATCATACGCGAACGGATCGTCCCAAATCCCCGAATCAATCAAATTAGCCGGACGCGTGCCGACCTTTTTGTATTCGGGATTCACCGCGTAGAAAAAGTCCACGAGGTCGTCCCAGATGAATGCCGTCTTTTTGCAGTAATCAAATAACTGCGAGAGGCGCGAATAGATTTCGTTAAACGTGGTAATAGAGATCGTCGTCGAAATTCCGCCGGGGATGACGGTTTCAGGATGCGGATACTTGCCGCCGACCATCACATACGCCTCGCGCGCGGTGCGCGTCATTTGCAGACCTTCCAGATACAAGCCGCCGGTAAGCGGGTTCAGGTCTAGCATGATGTCGCCGACCGTTTTATAGCCGTGAACGTTGGCGTGCGGCGCGGGCGTCTTTTGGGCGCGTTCCCAAATGCCCGGATTCGTGGTTTGCACGATGGACTGGGAATAATCGGGGCCCGCGAGTAGAAACAGGTGCAGCGGATTGTCGTACCAGAATTCCAGCGCGAGCAGCAAGTTGCGCACGGCAATGCCCAACGGCGGCGGCTTGACCGGGAACGCCATTTCGAGCGCCAGCGCGGAGGTGGTCGCATGGACGCCGCCGCAGACACCACAGGCGCGGCTGCTGATGAACGCGGCATCGCGCGGGTCACGCCCTTTGAGAATCACTTCGTACCCGCGAAACAACGTCGCCATCGAATTGGTTTCCAGCACCTTGCGGTCTTTCAAGTCCACGACGCTGTGGAATGCCAGCGCGCCCGCCACACGCGTCACCGGGTCCAAATCTACCGACTTGATGTACCCATTACGCGCGAGCAGTTCCTTTACCTTGTCCGCTTGATCGTGGAGTGAGCGCGTCTCGTAGGCGTACGGATCACGTACGTCTTGTTTCAAATGCGCCCTGCCCTTGTCGTCGAACTCAATCGGCAAATTCTTAAAGCACATGGTGGACTGCCTGTAGTCAGTAATCAGTGACCAGTTATCAGCGACCAGTGACCGGTTATCAGTGACCGGTTATCAGTGACCAGTGACCAGTTATCAGTGACCAGTGACCAGTAATCAGTAACCAGTGGATAGAAATCAATGACTGATAACCGATAACTGACAACTGATGACTAATAACTGATGACTGATGACTGACAACTGATAACTGACAACTGATGACTGATGACTGACAACTGATAACTGACAACTGATGACTGATGACTGACAACTGATAACTGACAACTGATTACTGATTTTCCAATTTCAACATTTTCACCACGCTGGCAAGATGGGCGTTGACCGAGAGCAAGCCCGTGAGCAATTGCCCCAGCGCGCCGTTGATCGTGCCGAGCTTGCCTTCGAGCGGCTGGGTGTCTTGTTCGATTTTCACCAGTCCGTCGGCAAGTTGGTACAAATTCCGATTCGCGCCGCGCAGCGCCAGAATAATCCGTGCGAGAAAATACACGAGCGCCAGTACGACAATGAGCGCGGCGAGCAGCGTCAAAATAGAGAGAATTACTCCGACGTTCATTTTGTTTTACTCCCGCCCGTTGCCGCCCGTGCGCGCGACAAAGGTGTTTTCAATCGCGGCGGCGTGGTCGTTAATCGAACCCGCGACGCTCAAGATTTGGGTCGCGACACTGATGGTATTGTCCAGCGCCTTGATGTTACCCGTGTTGTTGGCAATCCCCACTCCGGCATCGCGCATTTCGGCGAAATAGCGTTCGATGCTGCGTGCTGCGTTCAACGTCCGCTGTAAAAAATACAGCGCCAGCGGCAGGATCACAAAAACGGCAATCGCCAGCGTCAAGCCCCAAATCCAGTACACTATGTCGGGAACTTGGATATTCATTTGGAATAGTCCTCCTGCTTGACCGCCGCATCAATCGTATGGACGAGATGTTCGTCCACCGCTTTCAAACCCCCAGCAATTCGCGTCAGGGTGTCATTCAGTTTCGTGACTTCGGGCGCGAGATGGTCGGTTTCGCCTTCAATCGCGCGCAAGCCGAGACGCAGCTTGGCAAGATAGCTGTCGCCCTTGCCGCCGATGCTTTCGAGCACCAGCGTAATCTGGCGTACATAGATCAGGACGACCGCAAAGAAAATGACGATTGTCAACGCGGAAAGGAGTGTCAAAAGGATCAACATCTTGGTACAAGACCTGTCAGGTTTCCTCGCATTCGCTTGAACGAACGATTCGCGGTGTATTGAATGGAGCGCGACACATAAAACAAACGCGAAGAAAAAGTATCAGGTCAGAGTTCATCGTCCAATCACGCAGCGCGGGCAGCCCGGGCAACCTTCGGCGTGCTGTTCAATTGCCGCCGCACCGGCATTGATTTTCGCCGCAGTATCGAGAATCCCAGATGCAAGCCGATTCGTCTCGCGCAGCATCGGGATATGAATCGTATTGGCGGCGACCATTTTGCCGTGGGTCCAGATTTGTCCCGCCACATGGTCAATGCGCTGCGCCGTTCGCCAAATGCGAACCAACAAATAGGCGACCACCACAGTTACGCCGAGCATCAAGACAATCGAGAGGAGCCAAAGCATTTCAAGTGTCGTCATACGCGGACCCTCCCGCGGCGCACATCTGCGTCGTGCAGCGCAGTTGCCACCGCGCCGGCGTTGCCGAGAATCGCTTCCGCGCCCGCGCTCAACTGCTGCGCCACTTGGTTCGTATCATCAAGCTTCCACAGGATGTCGGTGTTGTCGTCAATCTTGGTCACAACCTGCAAAGCCAGCTGCGCGCCGCGCTCGATCTTTTTCGCCTGCGCCAGGATCGCGATCAAGAGCGCGGCGGCGATCAGAATCACCAGCGCAAATACCCCGACGCCGATGAGCCAGTAAATGAGAATATCCTGATCTGTCATTTGACGATTCCCTTTTTTCTCAATTCGCGTTCTTGATCGGCAGGCAAACTCTCGCCGGTGCGCACGCCGGGCACTTCATAGCCGCCGGGA
Organism: Chloroflexota bacterium; assembly: GCA_016209205.1. Lineage (GTDB taxonomy): Bacteria > Chloroflexota > Anaerolineae > UBA4142 > SHND01 > SHND01. Next base: position 6,842 of record JACQWQ010000096.1, on the reverse strand, counting down.
TACATTTCTTCGGGTTTCGTTCGACCGGGGCGCTCCGTGTGCCAGTACTGCCATTTTTCGTAAAAGTAATGCACGGCTTTTTCAAAGGCGCCGGGCGCAGCGACGTGCCCCCAACCGCTCGGTACATATTTTTCTTTATCCCAACGCGTTTCGCGATTTTGAAACTGCATGGTGATCCGACGCAGCGGGCGGACGAATGAACCGACCGCACGCGCGCCATTCGAGGAAATGATTGTGCCGGGAGGACGTTTATAGAATGGGGCAAAGCGGTCGGGGAAACCGGGCATGGTGCAGCCGATACAAATGCCGCCCGTATTCATGCAGCCGCCCAAATGGTTGATCGCGCCGCGCGAGGTGATGTTGCACTGCACGACCGGACCCCAGCAGCCGATCTCGACCAAGCATTCTTTCTCGCCGTAATGTTTGGCAAAGATCCCTTCCTCGTAATACCCCGCGCGCACACAGCGTTGGTGCACGGTTTGATTGAATAACCAGGCGGGGCGGCCCAATTCGTCGAACTCGGGCAAGGGGCCCAAGCCATTGAGGAACAACAACACCGCCGCAACGGTTTCGGTAAAATTGTCGCCGATGGGTGAACAGCCGGGGATATTGACGACGGGCAACCCGAGCGCGCTGCGATATTCGGCGCCCAAGAAATCCATCACACTCATCGCGCCCGTGGGATTGCCGTACGCCGCCGGGATGCCGCCCCAGCTCGCGCACGTGCCGATGGCAATCACGGCTGCCGCATCCTTTGCCAAATCCTTGAGCCATTTGGATGTGGGAATGGGCTGATGCTCTTGATCCACGCCCATGCCGCACCAATAACCGCCCATCTCTGCCGCCAGATTTTCATCGGCGACCGATCCTTCGTAAATCACGACGTACGGCGCGTTCAGTTTTCCTTCTGCGGCGATTCGGTAATTTTGTACGAACGCTTCACCCGATTCGACCGAAACCACCGGATGGTGCAATACGACGCGCGGAACGCCGGGCAGGCGACCGATGAGCAAGTCTTCGACGCTTGGCGAGGTTGCTCCGGTGACCGCGACGCTGCACCCATCGCAGCTCATCCCCGCCAACCAAAAGGCATGAACCACTTTGACGGGTCCGAGCATTGCGCCGGGGCGCATGGCGCCCGGCACGCGCTGCAATTCGCGTTCCGCGCTCGAAGTCAAAAGGTCAGGCGATCCGACTCGGGCTTGCACGTTTTCTTGCACCAATGGCGATGGTGGTAAGGCGACCTCTCGCTGTGCTGACATGCGGTCCTCCCTTCATCAGGAGTGGACTTTTGGGATTTGTAATGGAGAAGCAAACTGCAAAAGCAACAAGACACTTGGCGTCCCGGGACAACGTGGCGTGAGGAAAGCGTCAATGCAACTCGGTGGACTCGCCGGTGCAGCTGCGCACGAGAGCGTCGAGAGTAATGGCTATGGAGGGATTATGATGAAAGGGAGAATGCGGGCGAGACGGCGAGTGAACGCTACGACCAAGCGTCTGAAATTATTACGCTTGCCGCGCTCATTAGTGCCTATCTTACAACGTTACCCCAAGGGTAATGTCAAGAGTGTTTTTTCTCAAAAGCTGTGAGGTTGGCGCGAAGCCAAGCCCCTCACAGGTTTTGAACGAGGGTAAGCACCACTGTTTTTTCGTGCGACCTGCGAAACGTCCTACTTGTCCTCGTCGCCATTTTTGTCTGAATCCGTGCAATCACAGTTCGCCAGAAATGCGCCGCAGGTAGTACATTGCTCCAGCGACGTTTCCGAAAGGGTAGCGGCAAGTGCTTCCAGGTCTTGGCGAAAAAGCGTCAGCGATTTGAGCTGGGCGTCGGTCTCGATGATTTTGCGGGCAATAATCTCTTTGAGCTGATTTCGCAGCGCCGTGCTTGTACCCTCTTGGGCAATCACGACCAAACCCATCACATCGTCGAGCGTCAACCCCATCTGTTTGGCGCGGCGGATAAAACGGACGCGTCCCAATGCCTCGGGCGCGTACAGGCGATAGCGGTTCGCCCCGCGCTTTGCCGGGGACAGCAGCCCAATCCGTTCGTAATAACGGATTGTCTTGGTCGTGGTATTGGCTCGCTTCGCTAGTTCCCCAATTTTCAGCAGGTTGGACGAGTTGCGCATGGTCTTGTTATCCCAGGCGGTTCATCAAATGTGCAATCGGTCGCGGACTCATTATAGAGAGATGCCGTTTGCGCGTCAAACAGATTTACCTGGTGATTACTCACATCGCGTAGAATAGCTTGTTTTCAAAAACCTGTGAGGTCTCCGAGACCTCACAGGTTTTTGAAAACATGTAATCACCAGGATTTACAGTTCTGCGGGACGTGCGCGAGCGCCCGTTCTAGAGTCAGCACACTACCTTCCTCCCATGCTTGCTCGAATTTGTCGTCGCCCAGCGCGGCGCGTGCTTGTAGAATGCGTGTTTCATAATCCGCGCGTTCATCTGCTTTTCAGAATCCGGATACGCGAACGGTGCGACGGGAAATTCTTGCTCGCCATACACCTTCAAACTCACGCGGCTGGTCACAATCGCTTGGACGCGCGGACACGCCGTGAGGAGTTCCGATACTTGGCGCGGCATCCAGGATTTGCTCAAAATTGTCGAGGACGAGCAAGAGTGACTTGTCACATAGTTCATGCCGTACCCGTTCGCGCCAATGTCTGCCGTTCTCTGGAATTTCAAGCGCGCGCCCAAGCGCAGGGGTCGGACACGGCGACGAGTGACACAAAACAAACGCCGTCGTCGAACGCGGCGCGCGCATCATTCGCCGCGTCAATTGCCAAACGCGTTTTACCAACGCCGGGCGGACCGACGAGCGTCACCAAACGCGTCCGTTTTTCGACGAGGTAATCGCGCAGTTCTGCAATTTCGGCAGTGCGTGGAATCAGGGCGCAAGGGAAGCGGGCAGATTTGAAAGGGGAAGGGGTTTCGCTTGGACGACGCGCGACGTGTTGCCGCGCGCCCTCGCCACGAAATTCTCGCGTTCGACAAGCGGAATTTCAAGCGCGACAGCAAGCAATTCCGCGATTTGGCGCGACGGACGACGCTTGCCGTGTTCGATACTTGACAACGTCGCGCTCGCGCAGCCCACGCGTTTGGCGAGCTCGGCGCGCGACACGTCGAGCGCCTGACGCCGCGCTCGAACTTCTTTACCAAAGCTCCGTTGCGCGCCATACGCTCCATCTCGTCAATACCAAGTTTCTAAACAACCAAGTTCCCAACGCCTACAAAGGCGGCGCGACTAAAACGCATCTACCGCAAGCGGGCAGTCCGGCGATTGACGGCGGCACGAACGCCTGTCCCGCATTCGACCAGCGCGGCATCGCGCGTCCGCGAGGCGCAGCGTGTGATGTTGGCGCAGTCGAAGTCGAACCTGCTCCGGCTTGCCCCGACAAACCCGACAAACCCATTCTCGTCAAACCGACTAACGGCAAAAAAGCCAAAGGTCCAAATATCGCCCTCGATTGGAATGATGCGAATTGCGCGACAAGTTATGATGTCATCGTGAAACTTGGCGCGACAAACGGACCGAAAAAGTTCAAGCAAGTGAACCTGGCGATCTCACAGGCGACCACGAGCGCACTCACGAAAGGACAGACCTACTATTGGCGCGTGACCGCGAAAAATGCGAACGGCTCAGCCAAGTCCGTATGGTGGAGTTTCAAGGTCAAATAGACGGAACTCCTTCGCCCGGTTTACTGCTTGCGCGCAATGAGAATCGCCTCGCGGATGGAAAACATGAACCGACTGTTCTCCATCCGCGGATTGAAAAATTCGCGCACTTGCGGCGGCGCGGTATCGAGCAAGCGTTTCAGTTCCGTTTTCGTTTCGTGGGTGCAGCCCATCCGGTCCGCCCAATCCTCAAAATCAAGCGTCTTGGGCGACTCTTCGATGTGCTCGACCTTCAACCCCGCATCTGCAAAATATTTTTCTAGGCGGACGACGGGATAGCACCAGTTGTGGGAGGGATCGCGTAGTTTTTCAAAATGATTGATCGCGCCCGCGGTTTGTTTGTCCGGCGGCACGGTGTTGTCGGTAAAGCCCAAAACGCCGCCTTGTTTTCCATCGCCTGGCTCGGGACGACGCAAAACCCGCGCCATCTCGTGAATCGCTTTGGGCGCGTCAGAATAATGATGCAGCGCGATGCGATTCGTCACGAGATCAAATTCTTGATCGGCGAACGGCAGATTTTCCGCGTCTGCAATTTTGAATTCTATATTCGTCACGCCTTGGGCGCGGATAAATTTTTCTGCCGCCGCGAGCATCTCTGGCGTCAAGTCTGTCGCGATGACCTCACGCACGAATGGCGCAAAGGCGCGCGCGGTGTGTCCGCCGCCCGTCGAGACATCCAACACGCGCCAATGCTTTTGCGGCTGCACCAAATCCACGAGTCGCTGCAAACTTGCGCCCTTGGCCTGAACGCTGCTTGTCACGTATCGTTGCGCATTCGCGCCGTATTGTCGTTTGACCAAATCTTCTGTGTCTGACATTTTTATTCCTCTGCAAACAGATATACGACGCCGCCCGCAGTGGGCAGTTGCGTCAAACCCGCGCGCCAAGTTTGTGACCGCGCGTCGAGCGCTCGCGCGAGGGTTTCATCGCCCAAAATGATTTTTCCCGCCGTAAATTGTTCGCGCAGGAAATTTAAGGTTGCGGCGTCGAGGTCGGAGCCGGGCGCGGTGACGATAAGAAAACGGGCGTCGTTGGCTGCCGCGAGCGTCTTGGCTGAGGAAACGATGACGGCGGCGCGGTCGGCAAACGCGCGGGCGTACGGCGCGGCATCGAACCAGTCCGGTGGAACATCGGATGTGTGCGAGGCGGCAAGCGCATTATACATGACGCGCGCGGAAACGACGATAGCAATGTCCGGCGCGGCGGGCGCGGTTTCGGTCGGGCGCGCGCGCAGCAAGGGCAGCGCGCGGTTCACTGCGATTTCCAGTGCGCGCGGATCGTACGTCGTCGGGCGCGCGTAATTTTCCAGCCCTTGCTGCTTGACATTGTAATTCCACGCAAATACGCCCCACATCGTTCCGCCCACACGCGCAGGCAAATCGTACAGCAGCAGCAAATTCGTCACCGCGTCGGGAATGCTGCGCGGCGCGGACGACTCTTGCGCCAGCCCCCACGCGTTCGCGCCGCTCCACAACGCGATGGGTTTCTGATACACCTTCGAGTAATGCCCGAGCGTCGTCAGAAATAATTTCAACTGCGCGGCTTCGTCAGCCGTCGCGGGTTTTGTCGCCAAGTCGTCGTGTAGATACGCGTCGAACGAGACGATGAAATTGTCGGGCGTTTGCGTAAATAATTTTTCAACCTCGGGCAAGCCCCACACGCGCCGCGCCGTATCGCCGCCGTGAAAGGACATGGTTGTTAGAATGTTGGGGTTGATTTGCTGCCACGCGTGCGCGCTCCATGCTGCATAGTCGGCAATCACGCCCGCTTGAAATTCACCAAGCTTCCATGCTTCCTCCGGCGCGAGTTCGTCCATCGCTTTGCCGTACCGCTCTGCAAATTCCAATTTTGCCGCGTCGGAATAATCGCCGCCCATCGGTTCATCGGCAAGCGATAGCATCACAATTACATCACGGTACGGCGCGACCCATTCGCGCTGAATCCATTCGTAATAGCGCATAATGTCGGCGCGATATTGTTCGGAATAGGGGGACGCGGTGTAACCGCTGTTGTAGAAATCCAAGCGTGAACCGTCAAACGTCAAACGTAAAGCGTCGGGGTGTTGTTGATTCCACGCGTCGCCCATTTGAATTTGATAGCCGATGGGGAGAATGACTTGGAGTTTCGTTTCGCGCGCGGCGTCAAGTGCGCGTTTCACCGCGCCGGACATTTGCTGCGCGTCGTGATAAAGCGCATCGTTTTCGTTTTGCAGCGCGGCATACACCGCGTACGACAGACCGGGTTCGACCTTTTGCGCGTCCACCTCTCCCGGATTGTTGTGCCCGATCCAAACCGCGTTCGCGCCCGCGTCGCGCATGCGTTGAAAATCCGCGCGCATTTTTTCAAACGTCGCGTCGGGATATGCTTCGTACGCCCAACCCGCGCGGAGCGAGTTGAGAGGGCTGAGGACTGAGGACTGAGAAGTGGCAGGTTGGGCGGGGGAGACTGGGGTAGGCGCAGGTCGCGTAGCGCAAGCGACGAGCAAGAGGAAAAGCACAGAGGCGGCGCGAACCATAGAGCACCAGTCCAGCAGTGGTGGCAGCCGATTTATTTGTGTGGTCGCCCACGGCGCCGAACGATGGGGGAAAGGCGCGCGGGATCAAAGCCCGCGCGCTGATAGTTGGTAAAACTCTGTTTTGGATCCACGCGGTTGGGATCAGGAAACGCTTCGCGAAAACGCCGACACAACAGAATCATGGTGATAGAAAAATCAACGTCGCGCGTGAGATGGTCAATCAAGCGGTCAACAAAAAGCAAACTGGTTTTATAGTGGTTTTCAAATGCCAGCAGTGCGTCTCCAAATTGCCAGTATGCCATGACGTTGTGTGTGTTCATCGCCGCGCGATGGGTGCGTAACTGGGCAACCAATTCGGCATACGCCTCTCCCAAGGCGACGCGTTCACGCTCGACCTGTTGCTTGTCAAGCGATTTTTCGAACAGTACGCCCATCGGCAAGGTGGCTTTGAACTTGAGCGCGCCCGTATCATCGCGTGCGGGCTGCATATTGACGGCGATACGGAGGTTAGTCATCGGTCATCAGTCATCAGTGATCAGTCATCAGTGATCAGTCATCAGTCATCAGTCATCAGTCATCAGTGATCAGTCTCCAACTTCCAACCTCCAACTTCCAACTTCCAAGCTCCAACCTCCAACCTCCAACT
>JACQWQ010000253.1 GCA_016209205.1 Chloroflexota bacterium | reverse complement strand
CACCAGCCCGACGACGGTCGAAAAGGTTGTCGCCATAATCACCGCTTGCCAGTCAAAGACCGGAATCAGCGGCGTTTCGGTTTGCGCGGTCAACAGCGCGACGAGTTGCCCGATGCCGAACGCGAGCAACAAACCAAGCCCTCCGCCAATCACCGCCAGTACAACCGCTTCGACCAAGAATTGAAACAGAATGTGCCAACGTTTTGCGCCTACCGCTTTGCGAATGCCGATTTCGCGCGTGCGCTCCGTGACCGAAACGAGCATGATATTCATGATCCCAATCCCGCCGACGAGCAGCGAGATCGCGGCGATGGAACCGAGAAACAACGTAATGATCCCCGTCACCATGCGCACCGAGCGGAGCAATTGCTCCTGCGTCGCAATGCGAAAATCGTCCGTGTCGGTAATGTTATGCCGTTCGCGCAAAATTTCGGTGATTTGTTCGGTTGCCGTGCGCACCTCGCGCGCGCTGCGCGCTTTGACCATGATGACGCCCACCAGCAACTCTCCGCGAAACTGTCCCAAACCGACCAGCCGCGCGCTCAAGGTCGAGATAGGCATATAAATAATATCGTCGGCGCTCCCAAAACTGCTCCGGCCCTGTTTTGCCGTTACGCCAATGACCCGGCACGGAACATCGTTCAACCGAATGACTTTATCCAGCGGATCGTTTGCGCCAAAGAGGTCCTGCGCCGTCGTCGCGCCGAGAACGCAAACACTCTGCCGCCCCGCCACGTCGTTGCCAGTAATCCAATCCCCGCGCGCGAGATTGAGATTGTGCACTACCGGGTATGCCGTCGTCACGCCGGCAATGTTGGGCGAAACGATTTGGCCCTGATACGAGACGCGCGCGCCCGCGTCCATTTCCGGTGAAACGACCAGCACTGCCGGAGCGCGTTCGCGATTGGTCAATGCCTCGGCGTCGTCCAAGGTCAGCGTATACGGTACGACGGGCGCGCGTCCTTTTTCTTGACGCGGCGCGGCATAAACGTAAATCAAATTGCTGCCGTTGCGCTCGATTTCCACCGTGACCTGTTTTTCAAACCCGCGCCCAATCGAAAGCAATGCCACCACAGCGGCAACGCCAATGATAATGCCCAGCATCGTCAAGGTCGCGCGCAATTTATTGGCGCGCAGACTGCGAAGCGCCAGCCGAATGCTTTCCCAAATGTTCATCTTGAATATCCGGCTAAAACCCTGTCTCCAGTGGGACGTTGAGCGGCGGCAAAATGATGGTGTCGCCTTCTTTCAAACCGCTCAGCACCTCGCTTTGTCCTTCGCCTTGAATGCCGAGTGTGACCTCCACCTCGTGCTTGCCCGTTTCGGTTTTGAGTTCGGCAATGGTTTTGCCTTCGCGTCGCTGAATGGCGCGGTTGGGCACGAGCAGGATATTTTTCCGCGCGTCCACCAGAATCGAAACGTTCGCCGCCATGTTCAAGCGCAACTGTGGTTCTGCATCTTGCAATGCAATAATCACAGGATACGAGGTCACGCCTTGTTCTGCCACACCGGATAGCCCGATCTGTTCCACTTGCCCCGCGAACGTTTTATCAGCCATAACATCGAAATCCAATTTGACCGGCTGCCCGACGCGCACTTGTACAATATCCACTTCGGGAATGCTGACGACCGCTTGCAAATTTCCCAAGTCGGCTATTTCGATACTCTGTATCTCTGCCCCGCCAGTCGTTTCAAAACCTTCGAGATTGATTTGGATAATGGTGCCATCGAACGGGGCGACGATTTGCGCGTTGCGCAAATCCAGCTGTGCTTGCGCCAGCACAAGGCGCGCCTGCTCCAACTGTGCTTGCGCTGCCGCCAATTCGCGCGGCGTCGGACTGTTTTCTAGTTTTGCCAAACTCGCTTTCGCAGAGGCGAGCGCCGCGGACGCGCTTGCCACATTCGTGTCGTCAAGCGCCGCCAGTTGCAAACGATAATTCGCCTGCGCGGCGCTATAGTCCAGCTTTGCCTGCGTCAACGCCTCTGCCAGTTCAGTCTGATTGCCCGCATGTTCGACAACGGCTCGATCATACGCAGCTTGCGCTTTTTGCAAGGCAAGCGCGGCTTTGTCCAATCCAGTGCGCGCTACAATAATCTGATCGTTTTTCAAATCAGCTTTTTGCAATGCCAGATCGTAATTCGCTTGCGCCAAAGTTAACGCGGCGCGCGCTGCGTCCAGTTCCGCCGCGTCGGGTCCCGCTTGGACCGCAGCGAGATTCAACTGCTGTTGATTGAATGTCGTTTGTGCTTGCGCCAATGCCAACTCCAAGCGCAGCGTGTCTATTTCGGCGAGCACCTGGTCCCGTCTCACAGTATCGCCGGTGCGCACATACACTTGCTTGAAATGTATTTGCGGGTCGAATTTGAGCAATCTGCTCGTCTTGGCGCGCAGCGCGCCAGAGCCGCGCACGTACACTGCCAAGTCGCCGCGTTTCACTTGCGCCGTCGTCAACGTCCCCAACGCGTTTTCCGATTGGCGGGCGAACATAAAAAAATACACGCCGCCCCCACACGCAGCGAGCAAGCCCAAGATCACAATGCCGATGATGATTTTTTTGCGCATCGAGCCGATTCCTCTGCTGCTCTGCTCTGAAAAAAGGACACGAGTAATTAAAGGCATAAAGCTCAAAGACCCAGTCAACAATCCCGCTATCACCATGTCCCAAAAAAGCCAACGAGCCTCTGCTCCTTGGCGCATCTGAAAGGATGAACCAGCCAGGACACCCTGAACAGAATAATCTGCTCTGCGTGCTCCCCCGCTGACGCGGTTGGCAACAATT
>JACQWQ010000236.1 GCA_016209205.1 Chloroflexota bacterium | reverse complement strand
GCCTGTTCCCGTGTCACGGATGGAAAATCATCCAAGAACACGTCGAGCGGGTCACCCGCCTCTAAATAATCAAAGAGCGTTTGTACTGGAACGCGTGTGCCGCGAAATACAGGCGTTCCGCTCATCACATCTTTTGAACGCGTGATTAAATCTTCGCCCGATTGATTTGTGCGCTCCATACGAACCTCCTTCGTTTGGTCTCAGCGAATCAACTCACTCAACCGCGCTTTGCGATGCAAATTCCGCGTAATCACGTTGCGCGATGCAACACACCATTCACTCGTTAAACGTCACGCGCTTTTTTCTGCCATCGAACGTGATCGAAAAACGATTCAAAACATTCCGCCCCAAGATATTTTCGCGCACGTCATCGCGACAATCCACAATCATTGGTACCGGTTGCCGCTGGACGCGAATTTCTGCGCCATACAAAATTTTGGGTTCCCATGCTTCGCCAATTCCGCTAATGGTTGCCTCTGCGACAGGAAAATCGCCCAATCCAAGCCCAGCGCAAACATCCTCCTGCAACACGGAAATATCCGCCCCTGTATCCAGAATCATCGCGACGCGAGATTGTTCTGAATGGTCTGGATTCGAGACCGTCGTTTCAAGCATAGGAATTGGCGGGTCATATTCCACGCTGTAACGCGTAGTTTCCACGCGGCGTATCTTTTTTCGCAACGCGGTTGATTCAGCTCCAACTCTATTGATGTACAGCGCTTTAGCTTTGACGCGCTGATACGCTAACGCCATCACTTGCTCTGCCGACTTGCCAACCGCAACGACCTTGCCGTTTGCAACAGCAACCCACTGGTGTGGATGCTTTTTGAGCAGCTCCGGTCGCAACTTCCAGTACGCTTCTTTTTCCTGTTGGAAAATTAATGTTGAGGATGGCATCCGCTCTCGCTCCTTTTTTGCAACTCACTCACCATGCAAGTCACGGGTTTCAGGTCAAACGTCACAAGTCTCATGTTTTACGTTGGACGCTTATCGCCTCTCGTTTCTCGCCTCTCGCATTACTCCATCTCTCCATCACTCCATCTCTCCATCCCATCTCACTCTTCCATCATCCGTTTCCGCGCTTCGTCAATCTCTTTGGCGCGCGCCGCTTCTGCTGACGACGGCAAATTGGTTACCGCGTAATCGCCCGCCGTCGCGGGAACCAGGTTGCCCCACGCGCGCCCCACCGCGTCGCGTATCATCATAAATGGAATGCTGAAAAATTTCCACGACAGCACGACGAGCAATAAACCCGCGGGCAGCACGAGCCACGTCACGTTAGCAAAGTTCGCGGCGGCGGCAAGCGCGAGCACGATGAGCAGCACCGCGACTTTGGTCACGAGGTCGAACCACGATTCAAAAAAGCCCGCGAGGATGCGCCCCGCCGTTTTCGGACGCGTGCCTTCCAGTAAAACGGAAAAGGGAATCACCAACACGCTCAACAACCGCAAGAGAATCAACGCGATGCCGCGATAGACCAATTCGCCCAAAGTAACGATCGCCAAGACCAGAGAAACGAGAAGCGAGACGATAGATAACAGTCCGCCGTTGTTTTGCAGATTTTGCAGGACGCGCAGCACTTGATCGAGCAGCGTCGCGTGCGCGAAAAAGTTTTCGTCGCCGCTGCCGCTCAAGGCAATCGCTACCGCGCGTCCGAGATCGCTCATGCCGCGCATAATGACGGCGAACGCGGCGAGAAACACCATCACCGCAATCACCAACCCCGCGTAGAGCAGTGGATTCGGAATCGGTCTTTCTTGATAGACACTCAACACCAACATCACGACGTACGCCAGCACATACAACGGCGTCAACGCGAGCAGCGTGCTCGCCACCGTCGCGGCGAATTGGTTGATGGGCAAATTCGGGTCGGCGAAATCCAAAAAGAAAATCCCCGCGCCCTGCTGGTTGAGAATGTCGGTGGCGGATTGCCGCGATTGCGCAAAGAGCTGGTCGGGACTCGGCGACACTTGACCCCGCGCCAAATCGCTGACCATCCGCACAATCGCGTACACTTTGTCCAATTCAGGAATCTGCCATCCCCCCTCTCCTGTTGGGAGAGGGGCTGGGGGTGAGGTGGGAGCTGGGGGTAAGGTGGGGGCGGGCGTGGGAATCGGTGTGGGGTCTTGCGCGTGCGCGACGTTTCCGCTCACGCCAACTGCCAGAATCAGCAAGAGCAAAACAAAAATGCCTGCGCGCGAAAAATCGTTCACTTGCCCAACAGCCAATTGAAAAAGCTCTGCGCCGCGCCCGGTGCGCTCGATTCGGCTGCCGCGCGTCCGACGTACAGGAATTGAAAAACGAATCCGGTGAACAGCGCGACCAAGACGCATATAACCAACGTGCGCACCGTGTTTTTTACCTGACGCCGTCCTTCGACGCTTTCGGTAAACGTATCGCCGCGCGCGAAAAAAATCCACGCGAGGCGAAACAAAAAGTAAAATGCCAGCAGCGTAAAAACGATAAACACCCACGCCAGCGGCGAACTAAAATTGCCCGCCAACAGTTCTTGAAGCAGTCCCGGCATACTATACTCCTTGCGCAGACCTGACACAGTACATCACAATTTGGGAAACTGTCATCCCTCAATTCTTCGGGACAGGTTTTCGAGCGGATGCTCCGACGCAGTTCGTCGGCGAAATCTCGGTTTTGCCGAGAACTTGTCCTGAGCATAGCCGAAGGATTTCTCACTCCACTGCGCTCCGTTCGAAATGACAGTTGTGATGTACTGTGATAGGTCTCACCTCGTCCAGGTCCGACGGCACTGATTATACGCAGAAAATTGACGATTGTTTCAAGCCCATCTACCGGTTATCCAATAAAATTATATCCCCATCGCTCTTTCCCGTCATCTCGCTAGTGATTATTCACATCTTGTCATAGCGCAGTTGGACTGCGCGTTCCCCAACGGCAGTGCAACTGCCTTTTAGCACTTGGGAGTAATCACCAGCATCTCGAAATTCAGTCACGCATAAATTCATGTTATACTCGATGCCCATTTGCGCCACTTGGAGGTTCGATGTACGTCACGCACACGATTCGTTCGAGCTGGTTGATTCTGCTTGGTTTGTTGTTTGCCTGCAATACCACTCCTGCGCCGGTTACTGTGGTTGCTACGCTTGTTCCAACTACGCAGCCGACCATCACTCCCACCAAGCCGCCGCCGTCCGCTGTGCCCGCTACCGCCACACCGCTTTTGCAAATCACGCTCATCACGCCGCCCCCCCCCCCGCCCCCCCCCCCGACTACCGCACCTTTTCCGACCGGCGTGATTTCGACGACGAACGCGCCCGGCGCAAACACCGGACCGACGAGCGTGCCGCGTCCTTCGGAACTGGGCAACAGCGCGGGCGACGGCGCGCTCATTGCCGTGCTGCGCCGCTGCTGGAACGTGTCCGATACGCGCCAATTGAACGGCAACAACCCCGCCCACCGCGACGCGTTCGACTGCGCGCGGCAGGCGCTGCTCGACATTGTAAGAAATTATCCGGGCTATGCGCTCGTCCATCGCGTGTTGGCGTGGGGCTATTTTTACAAAGACAACGATCCTGCCAAAGCGATCAACGAATATCGCGCGGCGGCAAACATTTACAAGGCGCAAGGCAACGCGGCGGGTGAAAGCGAAGCGCGAATGCGGTTAGCGTTGCTGCTGGTTTCGAACAATCTCGCGCAGGGCTGCGCGGAACTCGCCGCTGCCGCCAATCTGGACCCGACGAATGATCGCGCGCTCGATTATTACAGCGCGTTCAACTGCAAAAACGCGGGGCAAGCTTCCACCGGCGGCGCGTCTGCCCCTCCCCCCGCCTTGCCGCAAGTGGACCTTGCAACCATCAAGGGCAAGATCGCGTTCAAATCCAACCGCGAAGGATTTCCCGCGTACTATGTCATGGACCCGGACGGCAAAAATGTGAAACGCATTGCGGCGACGACGTACGACGCGGTGAAACAATGGGAAAGTTGGTCGCCCGACCGCACCCAAGCGGCGACCGTACGGAACGCGGGCTTTACGCGCAAATTCGGCTACGACAATGATATTTGGATCACCGATCCGCAGGGCAGCGGGCGTCCGCTGACGAATCCGGCAAATGATTATGATCCCGCGTGGTCGCCGCGTCCGTTGTTTGACGGGCGTACGTGGATTGTGTTTGTATCCAATCGCGGCGATTTGGAACATCCCGAAAATTTTGGCGAAGATTTGTGGGTGATGCACGACGACGGCACCAGCCCGTTTCGCATTACCTGTTATGCGCCGTTTTTTACCAAGCACCCGTCATGGTCGCCCGATGCAAACCAGCTGATATTTTCCTCTTCGCAGCAAGGCAATCACGGACAAATTTTTGTGATAGACATGGGCGCGTTCGGCACGCTCCAGGACAATTGTCAATTGGGCGCAAATCCGGTCAACCTCAGTCAAAACGAATTCGAGGAAACGGAACCGGTGTGGATTAAATAGTGCGGTAGTGCGGTAGTGCAATAGTGCGTGTAGTGCAATAGTGCGATGGTGCGATGGTGCGTGTAGTGGAGTGATGTGACACTAACTATCGCACTATCTCACTACTACACTATTGCACTATCTTACTACTGCACTATTGCACTATCTTACTATCGCACTATCCAACTATTGCACTATCGCACTAAAGGGGGGTCTGTCCGATGGCAGCAGCACGATTGGGCGGCGAGCAAGAAGGATTGGGACACGGACCGGCGTTGGCGGTGAATGTCTTGGGCAAAGTCCATGCTGCGTTCACCGCGCCCGACGGCAGAATCCATTATGCGCGTTGGACGGGCAGCGCGTGGACGCCGGAAGAAATTTTGCCTTCGCCCGCCGCGCAAAATTATTTTCAACACGTGGCTGCCGCGCCGAATGGCAAGCCGCACGTCGTCATGACGTCGAAATTGGGCGCCGATTCAAACTCGTACGCGATTCTGTACACGACGCGTCAAGCCAAGGCGTGGACCGAGCCAATACAACTTTCCACCGAGCCGGGCGCACAGGTCCCCTGCATCGCGATTGGCGCGGATAACGTGCGGCATGTGGTGTACTATTCGCTCCAGTCCGGGAAAATTCACTATACGCGCAACGACGGGAGCGGGTGGAGCGCGCCGCAAGCAATTGCGAATGGGCTGCGTCCCGAAATTGTGGTGGACGGCAATGGCGTCGTGCATTTGGTTTGGATGCGTTCCCGAACACCGTATGGTGTCATGTATGCGCGGCGCGACTCGGGCGGCAACTGGAGCACGCCGATTAATGTTGCCCGCGCCGGTGAACAACAAATTCCAACTGTGGCGGTTGATGCGACGGGACGCGTTTCGATGGTGTGGTACAGGGGTGCAGTGGGGACCAATACGTTGTCGTTTGCGCAAATCGCGCCCGATGGAGTCATCACGCGTCAAACGAACGTGCAGGGGAATTTTGCGTTCGCGCATTGGCCCCGCATTGCGGTGGACTGCATGAATCGCGTGCGGATTGTGTATCAGGCCAAAGCGGCGGCAAACAAACCGTGGCGCGTGTATCAGCGCGTTTTTGACGGCGCAAAATGGAGCGGCCCCGCGCGGCTCGATGGTCCTGAACAAACGCCCGAATGTCAGGTGCCGGACATTGGCGCCAAGGGGACGACGTTAGCGGTCGGATGGTACAGCAGCGGCAGTAAAGAATGTTTTGCCGATGTGACGCTGCTGGAATGCAGCGCGCCGGTGAGCATGACGCGCGCGGGCAAACGCGGAGCTGTGAAACGTCAACCGCGTAGGGAACGTTCGCCGCAACGTTCCGTCAAACGTAAAACAAGCGCGAAAAACAAAAAGGGATAAAATACGGAAACCCGTTGCTTTGCTTACGCGGCAACGGGTTTCGTCTGTAACATGAAAGCGTTCCTGCATCGTCCATTCACGATTCACCTGCTCGTCCTATGCGGTTACGGCGTTCTCACGCTCGCCATGACCTTTCCGCTCGCGCTGCATTTGGGCGATCAATTGTTGGGCACCGACAGCAACGCGTTGAACGATACGTACTTTAGCGTGTGGATTTTCGGTTGGCAAGCGCACCAGCTCATCGCCGACCCGCTGAATTTATTTCAGGGCAACATTTTTTTTCCCTTTCAAAACACGCTCGCCTTTTCAGAGATCATTCTTCCCGGCGCGCTGCTGTATCTCCCCTTTGCGTACGCAAGCCACAATCCCGTTTTTGCATATAATCTCGTCCTCTGGCTCACCTTCCCACTCAACGCGTTTGCGATGTATCTCTATGCGTTGGATTGGGTTCGACGGGAGACGACGGACGACAGACAATGGACAGCAAACAGCGACAAGAGGGACGAGATTCGAGAGGCGCGAAATAATACTCCCGTCACCCGTCACTCCGACGCACCATCACGCACAACGCGCAATTGGAGCAATATGCGTGATGATGCGTCGCCGTCACCCGTCACTTTTCCCGCCTTCCTCGCTGGTCTGATTTTTGCGTTTTGCACGTACAAGTTTGGCGAACTGCGCCACGTGCAGCTGTTGATGGCAATGTTCATGCCGCTGACGCTGCTATACCTCGCGCGGTTTGTACGGACGCCAAATCTGCGCAATGCGATTCTCACCGCGCTGTTTTTTGCGCTCAACGCGTTGGCGTCGCTGTATTACGCCGTTTTTCTCGCATTCGCAGCGGTGTTGTATCTCGGCGTAGACCTTGCGCGGCGGCGTTATCGCATCACGCGCGCGCATTTGCTGTACGGCGCAGCTGCCGTAGGCATTGCAGTGATCTTGGTCACGCCGTTCATGCTGCCGTTCTTGCGCCTCGAACGCGAATTTAATTTTTCCGAAGAGCGTGATCCGCGTCTGTTCAGCGCGCGCCCGTACAGCTATATTGCCGCGCCCGCGTCGCAGTGGTTGTATGGTAACTTGACCCGCGCGTTTTATGTTGCGTCCAAAGGACAGCCGCTGTTTCCGGGCATTACTACGTCGCTGTTGGGTTTGGTCGGGGTTGTCGCGTTGCTGTGCGGCGTTCGGAGAACGCAACAAATCAGCGCGTGGATTTTTCCGGTGCTGCTCGCGCTCATGGGCTTTGTTTTGTCATTCGGTCCTGATTTGGTGCTAGGGCGCACGACCGCGCCCGCGCTGCCGTTTCCGCTGCCGTATCATTTTCTCGCGCTCGTCGTTTCGCCGCTGAAAAGTTTGAACGCGCCGTCGCGTTTTGCCGTCTTGACGATGCTGGCGCTGGCGCTGCTTGCCGCGTACGGCGCACGCGCGTGGATGCGACGCGCCCCGCGTTGGCGGAGCGTGATCGCGTTGGCGTGCGCGACGCTGATTGTGTTGGAATACATTCCCGCACCGCTGCGCCTCGTCCCGGTCCAAGCGGGCGCAAACGTTTCGCCCGTGTATTCCTTTCTCGCACAGCAGCCGCAAGGCGCGGTCGTCGTCGAACTGCCGATGGGTAAACCCACGTTTGCCGATCAGGACAAGTACGTCGTGTACACGTATAGCGCGGTGTATCACCCCTTGCAGCCGCTGGTGAATGGCTATAGCACGCTCCTGCCGCCCGATTATTACGCGCTGGTCAGGGACGTGCAAAAATTTCCCAGCAACCGGACTGTCAATCGTCTGCGACGATGGGGCGCGCAGTGGGTGATTGTTCATGCCGACGCGTACGGCAGACCCAAACAGCTGCGCGAAAAATTGGACGCGTTAAGGGGGCTAGAACACGTGCAGGATTTTGATGAGGTTTGGTTGTACCGAATCGGGAACCAGTAATCAGTGATCAGTGATCAGTAATCAGTCTCCAGTCTCCAATCTCACCTCTGTGATGAAAATACTCTACTCGCGTACTTGGTCAATCATTGCTTTGCTCGCGTTCGCGTTTGTGCTGCGCGCCGCGTTTTTATTTTTGGCGGGCGTGAATGCGCCGCTGACGGGCGATGAATTTGCGTATCAACAAATCGCGGAAAATCTCACGGCGGGGCGCGGCTTTTTTCAGACCAACAACCCATTTTTCCCGGGACAAGTGTTGTATGCGTGGCAAGCGCCGTTGTATCCGCTGCTGCTCGGCGCGCTGTACAAATTCGTCGGCAGCAATATCCTCGTCGCGAAATTGTTGGGCATTGTCGTGAGCACGGCGACGGTGTATGTGGTGTACGATTTGACGCGGCGCGTGTTCCGCGCGCCGTTGCTTGAAAACGTCACGGATGAAACGCGCGCGCATAACAGCGCGTTCGTCGCGGGTTTTCTCGTCGCCATCTATCCCGGCTTTTTGACGCTCGCGCATTTGCTGTTGTCGGAAGGATTGTTTATTTTTTTTGTGATGCTCGCGTTCGGTTTTGTCGCGCGCGCGTTGGATGAAGGGGGGGGGCGCAAGTGGTTGTGGCTCGCGGCAGCCGGAGTCGCGTGGGGCTCGGCGACGCTGACGCGCGGGTTGACGCTGTACTTTACGCCGCTGTTGGCATTGTGGCTCGCGTGGATCATGTGGCGCACGCGCGGAGGGAGTAGAAGCAATGTCTCGTGCTTGCCCGTAGGGGCAATGCCTCGTGCTTGCCCGAATGGGGCGAGCGCAAGGGTGGTAGGGGCAATGCCTCGTGCTTGCCCGAATGGGGCGAGCGCAAGGGGGGTAGGGGCAATGCCTCGTGCTTGCCCGAATGGGGCGACCACAGAGGGGGCGACCACAAGGGTGCGCCCCTACGCGCAATTGGAACCGCGTCGTTGTTTGTGGTGGTCACGTTCGCGGTCATTGCGCCGTGGACGGTGCGCAATTATTTTCAATTTCGTCAATTTGTTTTGTTGGAAACCAAAGGCGGCGTGAATTTGTGGCTGGGCAACAGTCCGTACACGCCGTACGAATTTATTCGCAACGTGTGGAAGGTCGGCGTGCGCGAGCCGATGCTGAATGCGCTTGTCCCGAGCGGAGGCGAGGGATCACCGCAGGATGAATTGCAGCGCGACCGCGCGGCGTACGCGTTGGCATTGAATTACATGCGCGCGGAACCGTTGGCGGTGCTTGCACGTGTGCCCGCCAAATTTGCGGATTTCTGGGGCATGGAGCGCAGTTTGGTGGACGTTGCCGAAGCGACAAGAACGGGGGGAGGGTGGAATTCGCCGGCGAAAATTGGCGCTGATTTGCTCGGCGTCGTCGTATATATTTTCGTGATGGCGTGCGGTATTGCGGGGTTGGTGTATGCGCGCGACGACGTATGGAAATTATTGCTTGGCGGATTCGTGCTGTATTTTTTGGCGATCCACCTGACGATTTTTGGCGACGGGCGTTTTCATTTGCCCCTGATTCCGATATTTGCCATGTACGCGGGGTGGCTGTTGGTCATGCGCCAACGGATCACCTACACGCTGCCGCGCACGGGCATCACTGCGACATTCATCGTGCTCCTGCTGGCAGTATGGGTACGCGAGGCGTGGGTCGCGTGGAATGTGCTGCGTGGGGGATAGGAGAGACCCCAAGTGTTTTTACCGCGCCGCGCGACTCGATGAACGATATCGTTGCGATGTTCTGTATCGCCAAACACTTGGGGTCTTGGATTTGACAGCGTCCAAACACTTGGGGTCTTGCGGTTTGCGGCTTTGACACCCTTTCGGATTCGGATATAATTCCTGCAGTTGGATATCGGCTGATGTGCTGTCCGAACAGCGCAGCGATGTCCTTCTTTTTTATTGTTCCTCAAGCACAATTTGCTTGGGCAGTCCGACTTGCGGAATAGATAGCATTCACAGGAAAGTGCAAATGGAAACTGAAAAATCTTGTGAATCGTGTCAAAAAAGCTATTCCGCATAATGTCTGATGGATGAAACAAGGAAGTTACACATGGCAGACAAACCAGTGCCACTCACTCCCGAAGGGCGCGAGAAACTCCAAAAAGAACTCGATTACTTGGTCAGCGTCAAACGACCGGAAGTTGCCGAGGCGATTCACTCTGCCAAAGAAGAAGGCGACATTTCGGAAAATTCCGCGTACGATGCCGCCAAAGAGCAGCAGGCGTTTATCGAAGGACGCATCCTGCAAATCGAGCAGATGCTCAAGAACGCCGCCATCATCGAAACCCAGGCGTGGACCGGCGTCGTCGTGCTTGGCTCCAAAGTCAAGGTGGTCGAGAAAGGGAGCAAGGACGAAGAGGATTACCAAATCGTCGGTCCTGCCGAAGCCGATCCCGCCAAAGGGCGCATCTCGAACGAATCGCCTGTCGGTCGCGCGTTGATGGGCAAGAAAAAGGGCGACCAGGTGGTTGTGAAAACGCCTGCCGGTGAACGTCAACTCAAACTGATCGAAGTGAAATGAGATGGTTGAGGACACGCGGTGGTGTGTCCTCTTTTTTTTGCGCGGCAGAGAAAGGACTGAGTAATGAGGACTGAGGACTGAGTGGCACAAAAATGCCTGCTCAGTCCTCAGTCCTCAGCCCTCGTCACTATGGATTTCATTGACACCCTCGACGATCTGGAACGCGAACGCTTTCTGAAAATACAGCGGCTGCGCGAACGCGGCATTGATCCGTATCCGCCGCGTTCGGAGCGCACACATACGATTGCGCAGGCGCGCGAATTGTTTGAAAGCGGCGCGGACCTCGGCGTCGTCAAACTCGTCGGACGCATGACTGCGAATCGCTGGACGGGCAAAATTACGTTCGCCGACATGCGCGACGGCACGGGGCGCATTCAACTTTTTTTGCGCCAGGATAATCTCGGAGCAGAGACGTACAAGAATTTCTTGAAAGATTACGATCTCGGCGATTTCGTGCAGGCGCAGGGCACGTTGTTCAAAACGAAAACGGGCGAGCTCACCGTGCAGGTCGCCGAAATCAAATTGCTCGCCAAAGCGGTCGCGCCGATGCCCGAAAAATTTCACGGGCTAAAAGACATGGAGACGCGTTATCGCCAGCGGTATCTCGATTTGATGACGAACGAAGAGGTGCGCGAGGTCTTTCGCGCGCGCCAGCGCGTGGTAACGGCAATGCGCGCGTATCTCGACCGCAACGGGTTCATCGAAGTGGAAACGCCGGTCTTGCAGCCGCTGTACGGCGGCGCGCTGGCGAAACCGTTCGTCACGTTTCACAACGAACTCGACCGCAATTTGTACTTGCGCATCGCGGACGAATTGTATTTAAAACGGCTGCTCGTCG
Source organism: Chloroflexota bacterium (assembly GCA_016209205.1). Lineage (GTDB taxonomy): Bacteria > Chloroflexota > Anaerolineae > UBA4142 > SHND01 > SHND01. Next base: position 2,557 of record JACQWQ010000236.1, on the reverse strand, counting down.
GCATGTTCGAGCGCGTGTATGAAATCTCGAAGGATTTTCGCAACGAAGGCGTGGACGCGACGCACTTGCCCGAATTCACGATGATGGAATGTTACCAGGCGTTCGGCGATTTGTCGGACATGATGCGCGTGGTCGAGGACATTATGCGCGAATGCGCCACCGCGGCGCGCGGTACGCTGCAAATTGCGTACGGCGAGCACGCGGTGGATTTGGCGCCGCCCTTCGCGCGCGTGGCGATGCGCGATGCGATTCTCGAAAGAACGGGGATTGACATTTACGTGGACGATTCGTTTGACGCGCTGAACGCGCGGATTGAGGAAAAAAATCTGCGCGTCGAACCGCAAATGAACTGGGGCAAATTGGTGGAAAAATTATTCGCCGCGTACGTCGAACCGACGCTGATTGCGCCGACGTTCATTATTGATTTCCCCACCGAAATTTCACCCTTTGCGAAAAAGAAACCGGGCGACCCGCGCGTGACGGAACGTTTTGAAATCTATGTCGCGGGCGGCGAGTACGGCAACGCATTCACGGAATTGAACGACCCCGCCGATCAATGGCAGCGTTTTGTAGACCAGCAGAGTAATCGCGCGCGCGGCGACGCGGAAGCGCAGCAGATGGACGACGATTACGTACACGCATTGAAACACGGTATGCCGCCCACGGGCGGTCTCGGCATGGGCGTGGATCGTCTCACGATGCTGCTGACGAATCAACATTCGATACGCGATGTGGTGCTGTATCCGCAGTTGAGGAATTGACGCGCGTGCGCTAGAATGTGCATGGAGGTCGGGATGGAAGTAAAGACCACACCCGTGTTGGAAGTGCAAGTCAAGTTTTCGGGCGCGGAAGCGGAACGCTTGACCGCGTTAGCGGCACAGGAAGGCGTGTCTGCAGATGTGCTGCTGCATCGCGCGATTGAGCAATTTCTTGCGCTTGCTGCGGCGAGTGAAACAGATCGCGCGGATTGGCAAGCTCTCGGTCTTGCCGCGTTTGAGCGTGAATGGGACAACCCGGAAGATGCTGTCTACGATCAATGGAGAGAACACTATGGCGTGGACGCGCGGTGACGTTGTACTCATTCCTTTTCCGTTTTCGGATTTGAACGCAAGCAAGACGCGCCCGACGGTTATTGTGAGCGTTCCCGAATTTCAAGCTATTCACGGTGAATTGTTGCTTGCCTATTTGACTTCAAATGTTGCCCAGCCGCATCCGACCCTCGATTACATTCTTGCGGATTGGCAGGCGACCGGCTTGTTGAAACCAACCGTGATGAAACCACGTCTGGCAGTTGTTCACGAAAGCCTGGTCAAATTCAAGATTGGAACCCTCTCACAGCGTGACCTTGAAAAGGTTGACGAATGTTTACGCCGCGCGTTGGGTCTCTAAAAGGTGAGATGAACCAACCTTCGATCCGCGATGTGGTGTTGTATCCGCAGCTGAGAAACTGACGCGCAAAAAACAAAATCTGGGTAATCACCAGAAAACATGCCTTGACATCCATCCGCGCTTGACCTAGAGCGGATTCCTAATTCGTATGTGGGCAAAAGACCTTTCGGGTTTCCGAAAACCCGAAAGGTCTGCCCACCAATCAGACTGGAATCCGCTCTAGACTGTCGCCAATCCAATTCACTGAACCTTCATCGGACGCGAACTGTAAAGGGGTGCCTCACGGATTTTTCCAATGAAATCGCACCCGGCGTCTTTGACCTCACTCCACCCCAAAACGGGTATTTCAAAGGTGGCTACGTTCATGCGTTCTTGCTCGTCCACCAGGACGAGCTGCTCCTCATTGACACGCTGTTTGATGCCGACGCGCAAATCATCCTCGACCAAATTCAAAAACTCGGCAAGCGCATCGGCGATCTAAAACACATTCTCCTCACACACGGACATCGCGCGCATCTCGGCGGACTTGAAACGCTCAAACGCTTGAGCGGCGCAACCATCTACGCGCACGCGTGGGAAGCGGATATTATCGCGGGAGATCGTTCGCAACAAGGCGTGTCGCTGCGCCCGATGAAAGGTGCCCAAGTGTTGCCGATTTTGTGGATTGGTTCACTCCTCGCGCCGTTCGCGCAGCACAAGCCCTGTCCCGTGGACCAATTGATTGACGAAGGCGCGCAAATCGGACCACTGCGCGTGCTGCACACACCGGGGCATACGCCGGGGCACCTCGCCTTTTATGCGCCAGAACAACGCGCGCTGTTTACCGGCGACGCGTTTGTGACCTGGCCTCTCGTTTGTCCCGGTTGGCCCAATGCGATGTTGAATACAAAACAAACGTGGGCGTCTTTGCGCCGCATGGCGGAATTGGATGTCCAAGCCATCGGCGTCGGACACGGCGCGCCGGTTCGGGAAAACGGGACAGCCGTGCTGCGTCAATTGGCGACGCGCGGAAGTGTTTAAGACCTGACAGGTTTCAACCGCGTACGTTTTGGGTGACGCATTCGTGATGTACTGAGCGGCTGTGGTTCGTGACGCGAATGATGTAAAAACCTGTCAGGTCTGAAACCGGAGGCACTGTGGCACATCTCGAGTATTGGCTGCAAATTGA
>JACQWQ010000021.1 GCA_016209205.1 Chloroflexota bacterium | reverse complement strand
CACGGGTTGGTCCGTGCTCTCCATCAGCACCGCCTTGCGCCATTCGGCAATCAAACGCGATTTGCCCAGCCCCGCTTCGCCGATCACCGCGACGCTCGCGCCGTGCTGCATCCGTACGTCGTCGGCGATTTGCAGCAAGGTTGAAAATTCGCGGCGGCGTCCGACCATCGGCGATGCCAGCCCCGCGATGCCGCGCGTTTCGAGCGCGCCCTTTTTCGCTTCCAGCACACGATAGACATGGACGGGTTCTGCCTTGCCTTTGAGGTCGAGCCAGCCCTTATCCTCGAATTCAAACAGCGACGCGACCAGACGGTGGGTATTTTCAGAAATGAAAATGCTGTGCGGGTCGGCGGCGGTCTGCATGCGCGCGGCGAGATTGATCGCATCGCCCATCGCGGTGTATCCAAATTTGTAATCGCTGCCGATATTGCCGACGACGACGAGACCGGTGTTCAAACCCACGCGCACGCTAAATTCCATGCCAAAATCTTTTTGAATTTTTTGTCGGTACTTGGCAATGCCGTCGAGAATGTCGAGCGCCGCGAGCAGCGCGCGCTGCGGATCATCTTCGTGCGCCAGCGGCGCGCCAAAAAACGCGAGAATCGCATCGCCCATCAAACGCGCGACGGTGCCCTCGTATTGATACACGGGCTGAATCAAATACTCGAACGCGCCGTTCATGAGCTCGGCCCATTCTTCCGGGTCGAGTTGTTCTGCCATCGCGGTCGAACCTTTGACGTCGCAAAAAAGAATCGTCACGATGCGGCGCTCGCCTTCGACGGCGCGGCTCGTGCGCGCGGCGTCGAGTTTGGCGGCGACCTGTTTGGTCATGTATTTTTCGACCAGTGATTGCGGGGATGGCGTACGTGGCGGGGGGGGGGGCAGGGGGAGCAGGGACTGGTGACTGATGACTGGTGGCTGGAGGTTGAATCCGCAGTTATTGCAAAATTTTGCGCCCGCGGGATTGACCGTGCCGCAGTTGGGACACGCGCGCTGCTGCGGCTGTCCGCAGTTCGAGCAAAATTTTGCGCCGTCGGGATTTTCAAACCCGCAGTTCCAAGCACGCGGTCGCGCAAACTTGGGGCAGGCGGCTCGGCAGTGTTCTCGGCTTGCTCGAGTTTGGTCCCAAGTTGGTGCAACTGATGTGTCAGTTTGAGCATGGCGTTGCGATACAGCGCATCCAAAAATGGGTTTTCCGCTGGAGGGTCCTCGCGCAGCGATTCGATTTCCGTCTTTAATGCGACCGTGCGCGGATGCTGGGACCGCTGCCAGTCTTCCAGTTTGTCTTGCAGCGTTTGTTCGATTTCGGCGAGTCGCTTTGGCGTGAGAATTTCTTGCAGCGCCTGCGTGATGAATTCGTCCGTGCGCTCGAGCATGAATTCTGGGTCAGCCGTCTCGGGATCGATGTTGTTTTCATTATTGTCGCGCGCGAGCGCACGGATGGTTTGGGCTGCTTCCTCCGGCGTAAAAACCTCGAAATCGTATACCCCCTTGGCGAGCTCTTGCTCGAACCCACTCAACATCGCGTCGACGTGTTCGTGAATTTTTGCGTCGAGTTCGGGCTTGGCTTTGAGCCCCTGCGTCAGTTCTTGCGCCGACGGGTTATCCTTGAGCCGTTCCAGCAATTCCGCCGCGCTGCCTTGAAACCCCCGAGCTTGCCGAAACGCGTCTGCAAGCTCTTCCCCTTGGTGGAGTGACGTCATGGCGCGTTCCTGGCTCTCGTCAAAGATTCGAGTCACGAGACCGACGATACCCCACGGCAGTCTTTTATCGCGCAGCAACTCGCGCAAATACAGCGCCATCGCCAACGTGTCTGTTTCCGTGCCAGCCAAAAGCCGTTTTAACATCTGGTCGAAACGCTGCAAAAAATCGCGGCGCAATGCGCGTGTGAAAACCAGATCAATCATTTCGATCCGCGCCTCGTCAAATTCCTCGCGCGCGCGCTCCTTGCTGATGCGCGCGGCGCGTTCCAGACGCGCGGTATAGCGCGGCATCACGCGATCCAGCGCCCGCGCGGTTTGGGCGTCATCCAGATGAAAATCCCAGAACTCGTCTTCGTCACGCAGCGCGACGGACTTTAGGATCCACTGGATCGCGCGCTCTTCGGGAACCTCCTCCGTGTCCGCCATACGATTCAAGACGCGCTGTGCTTGCGGCGAAATGGGACCGGTGAAAATATCCTCGCCGATGTATGGCAACGGCGCAGCCCCTTGTGGCTTTTGCGCCAATTTCTTTGCTTTGCGTTCGCGTTGTTTTTTGCTCATCCCAAAAGTGACGGCGACGGGTGACGGGTGACGAGGCAGTTTCCCCGTCACTCGTCACCCGTCACCTTTTCCCCCCCTTATGGACATACTTGGAAGGTAATCCATAAATCCGCGCCGTTCGTCCGCGTGAATGGAATGCGACGCGCTTGATCGTCTTGATACACGACACGCGCGCGGAACGGCAAACACGGACCGCCGCCCGCGACTTTCCAACTATTCCCCGTCGCGCGTTCCGTTGCGCCGACCGGAATTTCGCGCGCCAGACCGTCTGCCTGACCGTACGGATTTTTTTTGTTTGGATCTTGTTCCCAAATTTCCACCAGCCAGTTAAAGGTTTGCGCTCTGCCGGTGGCATTGACGAACGTCGCATGAAACGTCACCGGCTCGCCGCGTTTCGGCGCGCGCGGCGCGAGACGCAAACTGTTTACGTACACGCCGGGCTTGAACGTAGTGGTAGGCGCAGCGGTCGGTTCGACGGTTTGCGCTAGCGGTGTGACCGTGGGGCTTGGCGGCGTGAACGTCGAAATCGTGAATTGATCAAAGCCCACTTCCGCATTCGGTTCCGCGTTATAAAAAAACAAGCCGACGACGCCACGCGTCAAGTTTGCATCCGTGACGCTGGCTAGATATTGCTCATTCAAGAACACGTCAAAACGACTGCCGCGCATGACGAGTTTGAAACGATTCGCGCCAGTGCCGGTTTGCACCGACGCCACGGAGGTGTAAGGAATCAAGTCGGTGTATTTGTCGTCCTTGTACAACGCCACGTTATATTTCCCATCTTGCGTTACCGTAAACACATAATACGCGGTGCCCTCTGTATTGGCGCGAAATACAACGCCATATTCGTACTTGCCCTGTCCTTTGTTGACATAGCCATTTGCCTCAATTACGGCATCTGTATACTCGACATCATAAAAGGCATAACGCGTCGTCGCCTGTTTGTGCAGCATATAGTATTCGCCGATGTCACAGCCGTATTCGCGCGTTTCATTGCTGCCTTCAAACAGCGGACAGGTCTCGGCAAAAAAATCGGCGTCAAAGGCGACGTACGTTGGTGGAATTTCCGGCGTCGGCAAAATCGTTGCCACCGGCTGCGTCGCGGGGGGCGTAGGGGTATCGTCAGCCGTGCGCGTGGTCGGCTGCGGCGGCAGCGTCAACGCCGCTGCTGCTGGTGGTGTCGGCGTCGAAAGCTGCGCGGCGAATGTCGGCGTCGCGGTGCGAAATAGATTCACCTGGGTTGTGATGACGCCAGCGGCGTTGAGCAGTACGAACGCCGCAATGCCGCAGACGCACAAAAATAGAACTGCCCCCAGCGCAATCAAGGGCAGTAGGGAACGAACAAAAAATTCGCGTTCGGCTTGTTGGAATGGTTTCTGGTTCATCAATACCTCTGCCACAAATCCGGCGAATTTGCGCAAAGCATCAACGAAGGAGCGGTGGCATCAATTTCTAACGCGAGACCGCTGTTCCGTTGTGGGGGAGACGATGTAATTGCCAAGGCAACAATGTTTAGCGTCGCCAGCCGTACAGAATGCGGGGAGGTTGTGAGTTGATTGGTCCCTTGAATGAAGTAATACGTCAGACTATGATGGGGATTTTAACAGACCTTTTAGTGGTGTCAATGAGGGTACAAGCTGGTCATGTCCCGCGTCGTGAAGCGCAATGGTCAACCCTTGAAGACGGGCTTGGCATCGTTTCCATCGGTTGCGCTATAATCAGATGTGACAATTCGGCGCGCAGCCCCACGGCGCGTTCGCGCGTCGCCGCGTGCGTCGCGGGGTGTGACTCGACAACTTGCAACCATTCGACCAAGTGCTCGGGTCTCTCCGCCTCGCGAGCCAAAAGCCCCGTCAGTCCGACGATGCCATCGGCAACCGTGAGCATGGCTTGCGCCTGGGACGCCAAGCGAATCGCATCGCGAAAAATCTTTTTGGCTTCAGCCGCATCGCCCATTGCCGCGCTCGCTGCGCCCAGATGCACGAGATACTCGGCGGTATAACCGCGCGCGCCGAGTTCGTCAAACGTGTCCACTGCCTGACGAAATAATGATCGCGCCGCGTTCAAATCGCCGCGCGCCTGAGCGACAAGACCCAGGTTGCCGTAGCACGTGCCCAGCCCCCAACGGTCGTCAGCGCGTTGATTCATCGCAAGACTTTCCTCCAACAGTACCTGCGCTTCGGCGATGCGTCCCAGGTCGAGTGTGATCGGCGCAAGATAGTTCAACGCAAAGCCGATGAGATGCGGACTGCCCACCGCGCGAAATCCCTCCGGCCCAGCACGCAAATGATCGTACGCTTCGCTATGCCGCCCTGCCGCCTGCGCGACGATGCCTTGCACACACAGCCCGAACGCAATCAGCCAGTCGGTGTGAATCGCGCGCGCGGTCGTCAGCCCTTCGTCGGCGAGTTGCTGCGCTGCCGACAGTTCGCCCGCGCGGTACGCGATGATCGCGCCGAACAGCGACGCATTCGCCAACGCCGACTGGGGACCCAGTGGCCGCAAAAGCGCAAGCCCTTGCTTGGATAGCTCGCGCGCCGCGCCGTATTGCCCACACCGAAAACGAAACCAGGCTTGGCGATTGAGCAATTGCCCCATCAAATCCGGCGCGGAGGTCGGCCTCGCGCGCAATGCGTTTGTCGCCACCTCGATTTGTTCGATGGCTTCTCGAAACCAACCGCGCACTTCGTAAAAGAGGAGAAAACTGTTGAGCGTCTGGCCGATCAAGGAAAATTCGCCGCGCTCGCCGGCGTGATGCCATGCCGCGCGCACGTTGCCCATTTCGCGGGTCTGTTCTTTGATTACCTCCGTTTGTGCCGGGCTGTTCAGCACATTTTCTTGTTCCGCAAATTGTTTCAGATAGAACACGCCGCGCCGATCCAGCGTCTCGGCTTGCTCGGGCGCGTTCTCCGCCAAACGAATTACCGCATACTGCCGAACGAGTTCGTGTAAATCATAGCGGTTTGCCTCCACGCGCCGCACCAGCGACTTGGTCACGAGCGCGGACAACACGGTGAGGTTGGCGTCCGCAATTTGCTCGGCGGCATCGCGTCGAAACCCGCCGCGAAAAACTGACAGTCGGCTCAACGCATGACGCTCGTCTTTGGAAAGCAATCGCCACGATTGGTCGAACACGGCACGCATGGAACGATGGCGCTCGGGCACATCGCGCGCTGACGTAGTGAGAAAATCGAGATGGCGTTCGATCTCCTGGGCGATTTCGGCGCACGACAAGACGCGCACCCAGGATGCCGCCAATTCGATCCCGAGCGGCATCCCACCGACGAGTTGGCAGATGCGCGCGATAGATGACCGATCATCTTCGCACGATTGAAAACCGGATTGCGCCCGACACGCGCTCTGCTCAAAGAGCGTGACCGCTTGATCGCCCAATCCGTCAAGCTCGAACAGCCACTCGCTTTGCACTGCCAGCGGCTCGCGCGACGTCGCCAGAATCTTCACGCGCGGCGCGTCGCGTAGCAACTCTTCGATTAATGTCAACGCCTTCGCGTCCCCAACCAGATGCTCCAGATTGTCGAGCACGAGCAAGAGTTGTTTCTCGCGCAAATAGTTGATCAATTGGGTGCGTGGATCGTCCGACTCGTAAAAGCCAAAACCCAGCGCGTCGGCAATCGCGGGGACGATTGAATCACCGGTCGTCACCGCCATCAGCGCGACAAAGGCGGCGCCGTGCGCGAATTGCTCGCGGCACTTTTTCGCGATTTCTATTGCGAGTCGCGTTTTGCCCATCCCGCCGATTCCCGCCAATGTGATTAATCGCGCCGCGGGATCGGCGAGCACACGCGCGATTTCTTGCAATTCGCGTTCGCGCCCCACGAATGGCGTCAAGTGAGTTGGAAGTTGGAGATTGGAAGTTAGAGGTTGGAAGTTAGAACTTGGAACCCTAGTCCAATTTCCAACTTCCAACTTCCAATTTCCAGTTCTTGGCCTAAATTTCGCACCTTAACAATCGGATAGCGCACAGAAAGTTGCCTTGTGAGCGTGTTTACCCCAGTTGGCAGCAGTTTGAGCTGGTCCAGCCAGCGCGGGAGGTGCTTGCACCAGCGACTTGAGAGGTTCTACATCCG
>JACQWQ010000241.1 GCA_016209205.1 Chloroflexota bacterium | reverse complement strand
ATGATGGACGAGCCCTCTTCGGGAATCAGTCCGATGATTTGTCCCAACACTACGCCAAAAAACATCACCAACACTTCGCCGATGTTGGACGACAACAAGTAGCGCAAGAATTTCTGAATGTTGGCAAAAATCGAGCGCCCTTCTTCCACCGCCGCGACGATGCTGGCAAAATTGTCGTCGGTGAGAATCATGTCCGCCGCGCCTTTCGACACGTCGGTTCCCGTGATGCCCATCGCCACGCCAATATCTGCCGCTTTTAATGCGGGCGCGTCGTTCACGCCGTCGCCCGTCATCGCGGCAATCGCGCCGTTTTCTTTTAACGCGCGCACGATGCGCAATTTGTGTTCGGGCGCAACGCGCGCAAACACGGAAACGCGTTCCACCAATTTGCTCAAGTGCGCGTCGTCGGTGCGGTGCAATTCCGCACCCGTCACCGCGCGGTCGCCCGGCTGCGCGAGGCCCAATTCTTCCGCGATCGCTTCGGCGGTCGTTGGATGATCGCCCGTAATCATGATGGCGCGTACGCCCGCGTGGTGGGCGAGCTCCACTGCCTGTTTCGCTTCTTCGCGCGGCGGATCAATCATGCCGACCGCGCCGAGCCATACCAACCCTTCTTCTTGTTCTTCGGTAATTGCGCCGGTGACGCGGTTACGGTCAAGATAACGATACGCGACGCCCAGTGTGCGCAGCGCTTCGTGCGCCAGCGCATCAATGGATGCTTGAATTTCGCGCCGCCGGTTCGGCGTGAGCGGCAGCCGGTCTTCTCCGACGCGCTCCAACGCGCAGCGCGACAACAAAATATCGGGCGCGCCTTTCGACGCCACCGCGATGCGTTCGGTGGTGGTGGCATCCGCCACCGCCACCGACATCATTTTGCGTTCCGAAGAGAACGGCACTTCGCCGATGCGCTGATAACGCTGCTGTAACTCGTCCGCGCGGATGCCCACTTTGTACGCGGCGACGACGAGCGCGGCTTCGGTCGGATCGCCTTGAATCGTCCAGCGTCCGTCCTTTTCCAGCACTGCCGCGTTGTTTGCCAGCGCGGCAAAGCGCAGCGCGCGTTTCACTTGATTCGCCAACGCGTCGTCGCGCACTGCCGCGCCGTTTTGCTCCATCGCGCCTTTCGGTTCGTAACCGATGCCTGTCAAATCCACGCGTCCCTGCGGAACGACAACCGCGCGCACCGTCATTTCATTCTTCGTGAGCGTCCCCGTCTTGTCGGTACAAATCACCGTCGTCGAGCCGAGCGTTTCGACCGCGCTCAATTTGCGCACGATTACGTTGCGCTTGGCCATGCGCGACATGCCGAGCGACAACACAATCGTCGTGATAGCGGTCAATCCTTCGGGCACGGCGGCGACCGCGAGCGAAACGGCAAGCAGCAAAATGTCCACCAACTGCGTGAGCGAATAATTCGGACGGTTGGCGATGATGAGCGTCACACCCATGATGACGGCGATGGCAATCACCACTTTGCCGAGCAAGCCGCCGACGTAATCCAATTCTTTTTGCAGCGGCGTCGGTTCTTCTTGTTGTTCTTGGAGCGTGCCCGCGATTTTTCCGATTTCGGTTTGCGGTCCCGTCGCCGTCACCACGGCGCGTCCGCGTCCCGACGTGACCGCCGTGCTGCTAAAGACCATGTTGCTCTGGTCGCCGATGCCCACTTCTTCGGGAATCGGTTCGCTGTCTTTGGAAACCGAAGTGCTTTCGCCGGTCAGCGCGCTTTCGGCGACGCGCAGCGCGATGGATTCCATTACGCGCGCGTCGGCGGGCAGCGTATCGCCTTCTTCGATCAACAAAATATCGCCGGGGACGACTTCGCTCGCGTGAATCGTTTGCTGCTGCGCGTCACGCCAAACGCGCGCGGTCGGCGCAGACATGGCTTGGAGCGCGGCGACCGCTTGTTCCGCGCGATTCTCTTGAATATAACCGAGCACCGCGTTGAGAATCACGATGGCAAGAATCGTGATGGTCTCGTACGGCAGTCCCCCTTCGTCTTCAATAATCCACGCCACCACAGAAATGACCGTCGCCACCAACAAAAGCGTGGTCAGCGGATTTTGAAACTGGGCGAGAAATTTGCGCCACGCGGGTGTGGGCGGCGCGTGCGGCAATTCGTTTTTGCCAAAGCGCGTCAAACGCGCCTGCGCTTCGCCGGAGGTCAAACCGCGCGTGAAATCTACATCGAGGGCGCGCAAGACTTCAGTGACGATTTGACGATATGGCGCGGATAACGTCTCATTGCGCATGTTGCCCGAGTTACGCGGGGTGCGTGATGCCGCGTCAGGGGGGGGAGAAGCAATCATGGTTTTTGAAAAACGAATTGCATGCGCGGGATTTCGGGACTGGGAGCGCTGTTTTCCTCAAAATTCGCGCAGCGCAAAATTTCATTTAAACCAAAACGCGCGGCGAGCGCGGAAATTTCGTCGGGATAAAAAATTTGCCATTCAAACTCATCGCGCGCGTCGCCGTAATCCAATTCGACAAAAATCCGATTCCCGCGCAGCCACTTGCGCTCGAGGACGCGGCGCGGTTCAGTACGGATCACGCGCTCGCCTTGATGGTTCTCGAAAAATTCGCGATTGTAAATGTCGAGAATGAGTTTTCCACGTAGCTTCAACAGCGCGGCGATTTGTTTGACGATATGCTCATTCGTCGCGTCGTCGAAATGTCCAAAACTTTGCCACAGAATCAACACTGCATCGAATGTTTCGTGCTGCGCGCGGCGCAACGACGCGTCGAGCGCGCGCATGTCCCCGTGCACATAGCGCGAGCGTGAATCCACGCGACGTGCGTACTCCAACACGTATTCGTTGACATCCAGCCCTGTCACACAGTAGCCGCGTTGTGATAACTCGCGCGCGTGGCGTCCCCTCCCACAGCAAATGTCGAGAATCGTCGGGTGTGTTGCTTGTGGCAAGTGCGCGACGAGAAATTGTATTTCGCGTTCCGTCTGCGCGGACGGAACAGGTGCGAGGAACGTGTCAAACCACTGTGTCGAATATGTATTCGTCATCAACGGGTGAGCAAAGCGTTTGCGCCAGCGGCGATGTTGGGTAGGAAAAAGAATGCAATCGCGAGAATGAGATAGACGATCAGCAGCTGCGCGCCTTCGAACCAATTCGATTCACCGTCGAGAGAGATCAAGGCGGTGATGATCACCGCCGCGAGCAGTGCTGCAAGTTCAAATTGATTAAACACCAACGTAAGCTGCTGTCCGAGCAACAAGGCGATGAAAACCAAGAGCGGCGCGACAAACACGGCAATCTGTAAACTTGAACCGATGGCGATGCCGAGCGACAGTTCCATGCGATTCTTGAGCGCCATTTCGACGGCGACGAGATGTTCCGCCGCATTGCCGATGATGGGGACGATGATGACGCCGACAAACAATTCCGAAAGCCCTTGCGCCTTGACCAGCGGCTCGACCGCGCCGACCAGAATTTCCGAAAGGACGGCGATCAGGACGACCGAAATGCCGAGCACCGCAAGCGCGATCCGAAGGTCTTGGAGGGGACCTTTTTTGTGCTTGTGAACCAGCGGTTGATCTTCGGCTTCCGCCGCCGCGACCGAATCGGGCTGTTGGCGAAAGATAAAGACGAGACTGATGACATAGCTTGCAATCAACGCAATCGCGACGCCAATCGAGAGATATTCCACCGCGCTGTGATTGACGGCTTCGATCGTGTGACCGAACAGCGACGGCACAACCAAGCCGATGATGGCAATCACCATCGTCGTCATCATGACCGAGATGCTGCCGCGATCAAATTTTTGCAGCCCGTTTTTCAGACCGCCCGCCAATAGACTGATGCCCAGCACCAACAGCAAGTTGCCGAGAATGGAGCCGGTGATGGATGCTTTGACGACTTCGAGCAGACCGGCTTGAATTGCCACAATCGTGATAATCAATTCCGCCGCGTTGCCAAGCGTGGCATTCAACAGCGCGCCGATGCGGTCGCCGGCTTTTTCGGCAAGTGCATCGGTGGCTTCGCCCAGCAATCCGGCGAGGGGAACGATGCCGAGCGCAGAGGTGACAAAAAGGAGTGTCGGGTCGCCGTGCAGCAATTCGGCAATAATCGCGATGGGGACGAAAACGAGCAAGAGATTGAGCCACGTTGACGGTTCGCGTAAATGCGCCGCGAGCACGGGAATGGAAAATGGGCTTACCTTCATTGTACGGTTACCAAATCCTTGAGGTCGGCATAGAGTGCATCTCCAATGCCGCGCACGTTCTTTAATTCTTCTATAGACTTGAAGCTGCCGTTTTGCTTGCGATAATCTAGAATGCGCTGCGCCAACGCGGGACCGATGCCGGGCAGCGCATCCAATTCTTCCAATGTTGCCGTGTTCAAATTCAGTTTGGTTGGTGCTGATGGGGTTGCCGCACTTGTGCCGGGCGACGGCAGCGCGGGATTCGTTGCCGCAGGCGCGGTGGTGTTGGAAGTCGCCGCGCTGGTTGCACGCGCGGGCACGACGATTTTGTCGCCGTCCTTGAGCGCGAGCGTAAGCGTGAGTTTACTGATGTCGGCTTCCGGTTTGACGCCTGCTTTTTGCAGTGCGTCCGCCAAACGCGCGTCGCTGTCCAATTCAAACGTGCCGGGATCATTTACCGCGCCGCTGACCGTCACGCGAATGCGCGTGCTCGCTTTGGAAATACTCGTAGGCACACGCGTTGGCGGCGCCGAGACCACCACAGGGCGCGGCGGCTCGCGATAGAGCAGCGCAATCACGCCCACGACTATTGCGAGATTGAGCACAAACATCGCGATGTAGAGACGATACGGCTTGAGCGGGTCGGGGACAGTGGGCATTGGTCGCGATTATAACAAAGCGATGCCAGAGTATCAAGCCGCGCGTATTTTTCAAACGGCTTGTTTGCGCAGTTAGACTGCGCTGCTGTCAGCAGTGCGATGGTTCGGCTGCGCTCACCACATGGTTCAACTCGCCAAGCACACGATGGCCAGAGTCCAACCCTTGCCATAACAGATCTTTAGACGCGTACTTGCTCGAACAACAAAATTCCGGCGGCGATGGCGGCGTTCAACGATTCGGCAGTGCCCGACATCGGAATCGAAATCGTTGCTGTCGCAAGTCGTCGCGCCTCGTCACTTGCGCCTTCGGCTTCGTTGCTGATCATCAACGCGACGGGCGGCGACCAATCCGCGCGCGTGTAAATGATTTCGCCTGCCGCGTCGGCGAGATACACGCGCGGCATCGTTTCGACTCGACGCGCGATTGCTTGCCATGACGCGGCGGTGATGGGCACGTGAAAATGCGCGCCCATTGCCGCGCGGACGACTTTGGGGTTGAACGCGTCCGCCGTTTCGGGAGCGAGCAGAACCGAGTCCACGTTTGCCGCCCACGCGGTGCGCAAGATGGTCCCCAGATTGCCCGGATCGCGAATGCGGTCGAGAATGAGCACGCGCGGTGCGGGCGAGGGGGGGGGCAGGGAGGGGGTTGGAAAAACAGCGGCAATGCCTTGCGGCGTTTCGGTTTCGGCGAGCGCGCGCATCACCGTCGCGTTGACCTCGTACACTTGACGCGTTTGTTTTTGCAGCGCGACGACGAGCGCGCGCAAACGCGCATCGGTGTCGAACGCGGCGCGTTCGTACAAGACAAGAGCGGGAATGAATCCCGCTCCGGTTGCTTCTTGAATCAGCCGCGTGCCTTCCAACAAAAATTGTCCGGCGGCTATGCGCGCGTGTTTGCGCGCGAGCCCACGCGCAAATTTAATTTTTTCATTCGAGACGCTCGTAATCACTATAGTAACGTGCGATGTAGTTCATCGCCTTATTCGTTTCTACGCCGCACGCGCTTGATTCGCCACGGCCACGAGCGTTTTGAACGCGCCCGCGTCGCGCACGGCGAGGTCCGCCAGCATCTTGCGATCCACTTCGATGCCCGCGAGTTTCAAACCGTGCATGAGTTGATTGTAGGTCGTGCCTTCTTCGCGGGCGGCGGCGTTGATGCGTGCAATCCAGAGGCGGCGAAATTCGCCTTTGCGGTCGTGCCGATCGCGGTCGTGATAAAAGAGCGAATGGGTCAGGGCTTCGTGCGCGCGGCGATACAAAAGATGGCGCGAGCCGACTTGCCCTTTGGTCTGTTTCAGTACTTTTTTGTGGCGTGCCCGTGCGGGGACGCCGCGTTTTACGCGAGGCATTTCAGATTCTCCTTGTGACCGATCAGGAAGGCATCCTCGAGCCACCTGATGGGCAGTAATCAGTAATCAGTGAACAGTAATCAGTAGACTGACAACTGACAACTGACAACTGATAACTGATGACTGATGACTGATGACTGATTACTTGATGTACGGCGCTAACTGATTGATTTTCTTTTCTTGTTCGCGCAATTCCACGCCGACGTAGCGATCCAATTTGCGGTTGTTGCGTTTGGCATGGCGGCGGCGCAAGTGACCTTTCGGCATGTTTTGCCGCAGCAGCTTGCCCGTGCCGGTGCGCTTGAAACGCTTGGCGGTGGATTTGTGCGTTTTGAGTTTTGGCATTTTGCTCCTTCCACTTGGCAGTTGTCACTGCAATGATAAACTCGTAAAGCGAGACTGTGGGCGAGGGAAGATCGCCTGGCAGGCGGTGTGCTGCAAGTACGCGGCACACAAAAACACGCCTCGCGCGAGGCGTGTTCGGTTTGTATCACAGCCCCTAAAAAACTATGCAACCGTTTCGGAGGTTACTTCGGTTCCTTCTGTCGCGTCGTCTGCTTCTTCCACGCTGGTCGAAGCCGGCATGGCCGCAATTTGTTCGCCGGAGGGCGGACGCATCCTCACATTACGAACGGCGCGGCGCGCCGCTTCTGCTCCGCCTTTGTGTGCGCCCGGACCTAACAGCATCACGAGACTCTTGCCGTCCATCAAGGGCGCTTGTTCGACCGTTGCAATATCGGCAAGGTCACCGGCAATCTCTTCAAGCGTATCACGTCCCAATTGCGAATGGGTAATTTCGCGCGCGCGAAAGAGAATCCGAATTTTTACCTTGTTGCCTTTTTTCAACCAATCGCGCACGCGGTTCATTTTGAAACCGACGTGATACAGCGCGGTCTTGGGACGGATGCGAATTTCCTTGACCTCGATGACTTTTTGGCTCTTTCTCGCTTCCCGCTCTTTTTTCGTCCGCTCGTACTGGTACTTGCCGTAATCCATGATGCGGCAGACGGGCGGATTGGCATTTGGCGCAACTTCGACGAGATCGAGATTGCGTTCACGCGCCATCGCTACGGCTTCACGCGTGGGAAATAATCCCAGCTGTTTGCCTGTAGCATCATCAATGACGCGCACTTCACGCGCGCGGATTTGTTCATTTACACGCAGACGGTCTGTTATGGGCTTGCCTCCAAAAATAAGGTCACACTTGAATTGCGGCACTGCAAGTGCCGCAATCAAGCGCCGCAACCAAATTGCGGTTCAAGAATATAACATAGCTGGTACGAATCGTCAAACTAAATCGTTCTTCAAAACCTGTGAGGTCTTCAAGACCTCACAGGTTTTGAAGGTAATCATCAGAAATCGTTTTATCCCGCCCGTTCCAAAAGTTCGCAAGACCCCAAGTGTTTTCGTCACGCCGCGCGACTCGATGAGCCGTCCTGTTGAAAAACACTTGGGGTCTTGGGATTAGCGCGCCTGTTCCAAAAGTTCGCGCAATTCTGTTTCGGTCAGCGGAAGCGGATTGCCTTTCATGCTGCTCGCTTTTTGCGCCTGCGGTACGAGTTCTGGAATGAGCGCGCCGTCGAACCCAAAACGCGCCAGCGGTGCAACGTGCAACGCCGCGCACAACGCGCGGACGTGGGCAATGCCGTCCTGCGCCGTCGCGTGCGCGTCGCCGGTCAACCAACGCGCCACTTGCGCATACCGCGCGAGTTGCGGCGCGCCGGGCGCGCGGGTCTCCAAAGCGCGCAGATTTGTCTCCATCACGAACGGCAGCAGGCGCGCGCAAAGCGCCCCGTGCGGCGCGTCGAGCATTCCGCCCAAAGGTCCGGCAATACCGTGCACTGCGCCCAATTTCGCGTTCGCCAGCGCCATGCCGCTGTACAGCGCGGCAAGTGACATGTCAGCGCGTGCGGCAGCATCGTTCCCATTTTCGCACGCGCGCGGCAAGGCGCGTGCTGCGCGCGGAATGCCGTCGGCGCACAACGCGTCCACCAGTGCATTCGGCGCATTGCACGTGTACGGTTCGATCAATTGCGTCAGCGCGTCGAGTCCCGCATCGGCGGTCAGGCGCGGCGGCGCGGCGTACGTCAATTCGGGATCAATCACGGCGAGATGCGGCAGCATGTATGGACTGCGCAAACTCGCTTTGACGCGCTGTTTTGGTGAACCGAGCACCGCGTTGCGCGTCACTTCGCTGCCCGTTCCCGCCGTCGTCGGTACGGCGATGAACGGCGCGGAGGGTTTTGAAACCGGCTGCCCGCGCCCGACGACCTCCAAATAATCAAGTGGTTCGCCGCCGTTCGTCAGCAGCATCGCAATCGCTTTGCCCGTATCTATTACACTGCCGCCGCCGACGGCAATGACCACTTGCGCGTCAAACGCACGCGCGGCGTTCACACCAGAGCCGATGCTTTCGACGGTCGGCTCGCCATGCGCCGGCAGGGTGCGCGTCTCGACATTCTGCGCGCGCAATGCTTCGACAAGCCAGGTCGCGTTATCGCTGCCGCGCGTGACGACCAAAGCGCGTTTGCCGAACGCTGCCGCGGCGGGCGTAATCTCGACGCGTTTGCCCGCGCCCCAGACGATGCGCGTCGCGGTGGCAAATTCAAAGTGCATGGCTACCACCCCGCGTCGTCGGGATACACATTGTCATATTTGATGCTCGTGCGCGGTTCCGCCATCAGCGGTTCGACCGCATCGCGCCACGTTTGATAGTGCAGGGTCGCCTTGTGCGCCGCAGGCGCGCCG
Source organism: Chloroflexota bacterium (assembly GCA_016209205.1). Taxonomy (GTDB): domain Bacteria; phylum Chloroflexota; class Anaerolineae; order UBA4142; family SHND01; genus SHND01. The sequence goes on along the minus strand of JACQWQ010000241.1, from coordinate 2,368 downwards.
GGCGTGCGATACACTTCGAGCAGGACAAATCGCGTCGGGTCGTCCTGTTGTTGAATAACGTCGAAACGCGCGATGCCGGGTTCTTGGACGCTGTGGCGCGCGTTTTCAAGTGTTGCTTGTTTGAATGTTTCCACCGCGTCCGGTTTGACGTGAACGAATACGTGAACGATGAACATACTAGTCACTCGGTGTGCTGTCGTGTAACTGTTGGGTTGGATGACATTTGAATTACGCTTGGGTTGGCGCGCTTGAATCCCGAAAGGCGAGTGCTATAATGTACGCAGAAGCGGACGATGACAGGTTCGTTCTAACCGGTACAGTTCCAGGGCAGTCCCCTCGCTCCTCGTTTGATTCTGCCCTGCTGCCGTGGTTCGCCCATGTGGGGCTTTTGGGTGCAGGCGCATTCCCTGAACTCATGACCTTCTAGTCCCGAATGCTCCGTCGGTTATTTCCCCGATGGGATTGATTGTGCGTGGAGGATCCAAATGAATACGCGTTCTTTTCGGCTGCTCGTGACATGGAATGTCATCTTGACAGTTTTGCTGCTCATCGCGCTCGCGTTTGTGGCAGTCAGCGCGCAAGCGGCGAATGATCCGCCGGTTAAGGTTTACACGGCAACATATGCTCATGGCAACGGTATCGCCGGCACCGCGGTAAATGACAAAACCATCTCGAGCACTACATTCGCCGACATCTTGACCATCTCGGTAAATTTTACAGGACAGACCCACAACCACTATTGTGTGATGATTGGCAGCGCGAATCTAATCAATCCTGCTCTTGGGAGTACGGGACATCGCTATGAGTTCGGCGTTGGATATGACGCGAACACTGCCGCCAGTTATTCGTTCTCTAACATGCAAGTGGAATTTAGCGACAATGCGGGAGTGGACGATCTCAGTTATCTACCCGTGACGTCCAATCGAGTTTTCGGCGCATTGACTCCCGCGGCGCATACCCTGCGCTTCCAAGGGCGCAAGCTCGCGGCAGGTTCACCGAACCTCACGGTGGATAATGCGTCTGCCACCGCAATTTGTTTCAAGAAGTATCAGACGATGCTTGGGGCTTCTGAACCGGAAGGTCCAGCGCCGGATAATTTCGCGAACGACCAATAACGCCTTTGCAAACACGCCGCCCGCAACTGCGGGCGGCGTCTTTGTACACACTATTCGCAGACAGACCTTCGAGGTTTTGGCGATAAATGGCATTGCGCGATAAGTTGAATCCACGCGACCGTTCGGAAATCTCGAAGGTCTTACCTACGCAAAGTTTCTGATCAACTCGCGGATAAACGTGATGCCTTCGAAATAGTCCGCGAGGCGAATGTTTTCGTTCGGCGCGTGCCCACGCGACTCGGGATATCCTGCACCCGCGCTCACGGCGGGAATGTTCAACTGTTGGCACAACTCGTACATCGGACCGCTGCCCGCGGCGGTGGGATATACGACGGCATCGCGCCCGTACGTCGCGCGCACTGCCGCTTTCGCCGCGCGCACAATGTCCGAATCGAGCGGCGAACGCGCGACATGCTCGCCGGTTTCCGTCAGTTTGATTTCAATGTCGTCAAAACCGCGCGCGTCCAAATGTTTCCGCAGTAATGTGACAATCACATCGGGCGTTTGATCGGGCACGAGGCGAAAATCCAATTTCACGAACGCGTGATTGGGCAAAACGGTTTTGCCGCCGGGTCCCGTATAGCCCGACTGCATTCCGCAAATCGTCACCGTCGGCGTGAAATACAACTTTTGCACCGCGTCAAAGTCGCGCAGTCCGTTGATAAATTGTTTCACGCCGAATTTGCTCAACTCGAGCTCGGTATCAAAGGGAATGTGCGACGCGGCTTCGAGTTCCAACGCGTTCGGCGCGCGCACATATTGGTCGTAACCGTCAAGCGTGATTTCGTCGCGTTCGTTCTTTAAGGTGGCAAGCGCCCACACCAAACGCCACGCGGGATTTTCGACGATGGCTGCCGCGCCCGAGTGCAAATCGCGGTTCGCGCCGCGCGCGTGCAATTCCAGATACACGATGCCTTTCAACCCGCAAATCAGCATCGGGTTTTCGTGCGAATCTTTTGCGCCAAATTCCCACAAGCAGCCGTCCGCGCCTTGCACCAGCGCGCGATTCGCGGCGACGAATTTGCCGAGATTCGGACTGCCGATTTCTTCTTCACCTTCGACCACCCATTTGATTTTCAGCGGCAGCGCGCCTTCGGTTGCCAGCCAACTTTCGACCGCTTGGATGCGCAGCAGCAAATCGCCCTTGTTGTCGGAGACGCCGCGCGCATAAAAGCGTTCGTCGCGGATGTCCGGTTCCCACGGCGGCGTCGTGCACAATTCGAGCGGCTCGGGCGGCTGCACGTCGTAATGAT
>JACQWQ010000020.1 GCA_016209205.1 Chloroflexota bacterium | reverse complement strand
CGGCGTGTAATAGACGCCGCCCGCTTTTTTTACTTCGGGCTTTTCCTCAATCTTTGCCTGATGGGCAGGGGTGAGCCGTATGACCTTGCCCAGAAATTGTTCATAGACGTTGCCCAGCGTGTCCGCCGCGAGCGCGGAAAATACATACGGCGATTTGGGATAATACAGGTCGCGCAGAATCGCGCGCAACTTGTCATCGTCAATTTTCAAGCCCGCCGCAAGCGTATCGGTTTTGAAATCAAACAAGCCGGAATTGTATTTCGTATCCGCTTGATAATAAAAATCCAGCAGTCCCGCGTAGATGTTGTCGCGTTTGGCGAGCGTTTGCAAGCGTCCATATTCTTCGGTGCCGCGATCTTCCGCCATGCGCAGAAAAATAATGCGGTCAATCGTCCGCTGCACCGCGTCGTTCAGATCGTCCAAGGAAAGACGCGGATTCAACAGCGCGATATTCTTGGCGAGCGCCGCGCGCCATCCTTCGATCTCTTTCAGGAATTCCGCATCAACCGGTTGCGTGCCCCGTTTGGTTTTTGCCGCCGCGCTGAACTTGTCGAGCGCGCCCTGCAAAACCGCGTCTCTGGAAAACATATCCCAAAGCTTGCGCCACTGGTCGGGATATTCTTGATAGGTGTAATACTCTAAGCGCGCCACACTCGCCGCGTCCTTTTCGTACGGGCGCGCGTTGCAATCGTACACGGCGAATTCTTCAAAATCGGTAAGAATCGAAAGGGGGAGTTTCTTGGTCCAGCCATAGCGACGAACCTGATACGCAGACGCGGGGTCGGTTTTGAGGGGAACGCCCGGCTTTTTCGCTTCGACAAAAAACAAGTTCTTGTCGTGACCGGAACGAAATAAATAATCGGCGGATTTCTTGTGGCGTTCGATGACCAGCGCAAATTCCGGCAGCACCTCGCGTTGCTGTGGCGCGACGCGCTGATCATTGCGCACGTCCCAGTCGAGCGCCATAAAGAGCGGGTCAATCAAATCTTGCCGCGCTTGTGCTTCTTTATAATCGGTCGCGAAATAAAAGGGACGATGAATGCGAAACTCGTTCACAAGGCGCGCGATTTCGTCTTGCGACTGCGCGAAGGTTTTGTTCATAATGGTTGATGCTAATCAGAGACGTGTCAGCAAGATTCTACCAAATCAATAGTGTGACTGCAACCAGACGATACATTCGGGTGATCACTCACATCTTGTTCCAGCGCAAGTTGCTTGCTTGGCATACAAGCCCTGCGCGTCACCGAACGGCAGTCCAGCTGCCTTCCAACACTTGTGAGTAATCACCACCGCTTGCGTATTGACAAGCATCCAATATAGTATATACTTAAACTATCTTCGGCGGGGCGAATAAAGCAGTTTCATAAATGGCAAACTCTCGGCAAGCAAGTGTTTTGGCGTGGATTCATCTGATGCGCATTCATCACAAGGTGCAGCGGCGCGAAATCACGCATCTCGCGGAATACGATTTGACCTTGCCACAATTCGATGTGTTGGCGCAGCTGCATCGTGAAGAAGGGATCACGCAGCAATGTCTCGCCGACCGTCTGCTGGTGACGAAAGGGAATGTGTGTGGTTTGATGGATCGCATGGTAGAGCAAGGATTGGTCGAGCGCCGCGCGGATCCCGAAGACCGACGCGCATACATGCTTCATCTCACGCCCAAAGGCAAAGCATTGATTCAAGAGGTCTTGCCTGCACAGAGCCGCATCATTGCCGAACAAATCGAGAAACTCGCGCCGGAAAAACAAAAAGCGCTGCTTGACTTGCTCGGCGAGTTGGATCGCGCGATTGAAGAATGAACAGGCGATGAATCGCTTTTTTTTATCTAGATAGTTCATGTATAAACAAATTTTGACTAGACGCACAGCAATCCTGCGTGCGCAAGCCGCTACGGTATTTTCCACGCCCGCGCGAAATCAAACGGCGCGGCGTGTCATCCAATCATTCACTATGGAGGTACAATCATGTCCTGGCAAGTAGACTATGCGCACACGAGCGTGCATTTCTCGGTTCGTCACATGATGATCAGCACGGTGCGCGGCGAATTCGGCAAACTCACGATTGATGCGCAGCTCGACGAGAACGAGATCGCCAAGATTCACGACGCCAATTTTTTGACCGAAGACGATATTCTCAATTCGCGTCTAGTGGTGAAAATTGACGCCGCGAGCATCAACACCCGCGCGGCGGATCGGGACAACCATTTGCGCTCGCCCGACTTTTTGGATGTCGCGCAATACCCCGAGATCGTTTTCAAAATGAAGCGCGGTGAAAAAATTGACGCCCATCACGGCAAATTGATTGGCGATTTGACGATTCGCAACGTGACCCAAGCGGTCGCGCTGGATGTCGAATTCGTCGGCGAAGCCAAGACGCCGTGGTCGCACAATGCGGGCTTTAATGCGCACACGAAAATCAGCCGCAAAGACTGGGGCTTGAATTGGAATGTGGCGCTCGAAACCGGCGGCTGGGCCGTCGGAGACGAAGTAAACATTGACATTGAAATTGAATTTACCAAAGTGCCCGAGACGGCGCCCCAAGCCGAAGCGGCAGTCGCCGCCTAGAGCGGATTCCGAATTGATTGGTGGTGTCAGCGTAGGGGCGACGGCTTGTCCTCGCCCATTCCAGTTGGGCAACCACAAGGGATTGCCCCTACCATCCCACAAACGAATCAGGAATTCGCTCTAAAGCAAGGAACTGTGAAAAAAGAATTTCCGTGACGCGCACGGAAATTCTTTTTTCACCGGACGTTTGAGAAAGAAAAGATGCAGTTTGCCATTCCAAAACCCGCATCGCGGGCAATCTCGCTGTCGCCGGAGGTGACGCTCGGCTATGTGCATCTCACCGTTCCCGATTTCAAACGCTCACTTCCGTTTTATCAAGACGTGCTCGGATTCAGGGTGCAGCGCATCGAAAAAAATGTCGCGCATCTCGGCGCGGGGTCCCCCGCGGACGCGGGTTCCCCCGCTGGCGCGGGGGGCGCGGATTTGCTGCTGCTCACCGAAAACCCTGACGCGAAAACGCCGCGCCGCGCGACGGGGCTGTATCATTTTGCGATTCTGGTGCCGTCGCGTTTCGAGCTCGCGCGTTCGCTGCGAAATTTGGCGCAGCATGACATTCAGTTGGGCTTTGGCGACCACATCGTAAGCGAAGCGATTTATTTGAGCGATCCCGACGGCAATGGCATCGAGGTGTATGGTGACCGCCCGCGCAGCGAGTGGTATGACAAGGACGGCAATTTTCAAATGGGCACGCTGCCCGTGGACGTACGCGGCGTCATGCGCGAATTGGAACACGAAACGGACACGCGGCAAGGGCTACATCGCGATACGCGATTGGGTCATATCCACTTGAAAATTGCGAACGTGAATCGCGATGCGGCGTTTTATCGCGACGTGATCGGTTTTGACGAAATGGCGAACATTGGCAGCGCGGCGTTTCTTTCGGCGGGCGGCTATCATCATCATCTGGGCATGAACGTATGGGAAAGCGCGAACGCGTCACCCCCCCCTCCCGACGCAGTGGGCTTGCAATACTTTACCGTGAATTTGCCGGACGCGGCGGAATTCTCGCGCGTGACGAATCGTTTGCTGCAGGCGGGTGTGTCATTGGAAGAGACGGATGCGGGGTTATTGGTACGTGATCCGTCGCAGAATGGCATCGTGTTGACGACGAAATAATTGGAAATTAGAAACTCATGTTACGCAGCTTATCTGCAAACAAGCCCTTTTTGACAGGATTTACAGGATTAACAGGATGTCATTTTAATCCTGTAAATCCTGTTAATCCTGTCTGTTGGGTTTTTCCCTGCGTAACGTGAGTTAGAAATTCAAAATTAGAAATTCGTGCGCCAAAGAACGGCGCGTTTGAATTTCTAATTTTGAATTTTGAATTTGGATTTATGATGGAACCCCTTCGCATTGACGTGTGGTCCGATTTTGTCTGACCGTGGTGTTTTCTCGCGGGCTTGAGTCTCAAGCGCCTCAGCGAAGCAGAACCCATTGCATTGCATTGGCGCGCGTTTGAATTGCGCCCGGCGGGCGCGCCGCCCATTCCGCCCGAATATCGCGCGCGGATTGAAGCGCACCGCCCGGCATTTGCCACACGCGTGAAACGCGAGTACGATATGGAAATCCATCAGGGTCCGTTCGGCATCAACACGCGGTCGCTGCACCAATTGAAAAAATACGCGGACGCCCAAGGCAAAGGTAATGAATTTCACGATGCGGTGCTCGATGCGTACTGGATGGACGCACGCGACGTGAGCGACCCGCGCGTGCGGCAAGAGTTGTTGCAGCAGGTCGGCATCGAAAATGCGGTCGCCGAAATTCTTCAGGACGAAACCCACACAGTCCAAGTGCTTGCCGACGAACGTTTTGCGTACGAGAATGGCATGAACGGCGTGCCGGCATTGGTGTTTGCCGAAAAATATCTCGTCGTCGGCGCGCAGCCGCTGGACGTGTTGAAACAAGTCGCGGCACGCGTGCGCGCGGAACAAGTGAATTCGGAATGACGCTGGAACCCGCCAAGATATTGCCTTATCTCGAATACATGAAAAGCGATGGACGCGCACACACCGTGCTTGGTGATGTGCGCGTTTTGCCGCAAGTGTGGAGCCCGCAGTTTCAAAACAAACGCGATGTGTTGGTCTATGTGCCGCTGTCGTACCGCACGAGCAAAGCACGTTACCCGGTTCTGTACATGCACGATGGACAAAATTTGTTTGACGCGGTGACGGCGTACGCGGGGCACGATTGGCGCGTGGATGAAACGATGGAGCGCTTGAGCGGCGAAGGGTATGAAGCCATCGTCGTCGGCATCTACCATGGCGGCGAACAGCGTCTGATCGAATATAATCCGTTTCCGGGAAAATTCCCCGGGCGCGGCGACGAACATGTTGCATTTGTGTGCGATACACTCAAGCCGTTCGTTGACGCAAATTTTCGCACGCGTCCGGAACACGCCGCAACGGGTGTGCTTGGTTCTTCGATGGGCGGGTTGATTTCGCTGTATGCGTTTTTTCGCCGTCCCGATATTTTTGGTTTATGCGGCGCAATGAGTCCGTCGCTGTTTGTCGGACGCGGCGCGATCGTGCAGTACGCGCGCGCGGCGCAGTTCAACCCCGGGCGCATTTACTTGGACAATGGCACACAGGAACCAAGCGCGCGTCCAATGTACGAGGCGCTGTATGAAAGAGGATATCGCGCCCGGCGCAATTTGAAATACGTTACCGAACGCAGCGGCAAGCACACCGAAAGTGCGTGGGCGCGCCGTTTGCCGAATGCGTTGCGTTTTCTGCTCAAGGAGCACAAAATACAAGACCGAAAGGATTGGTAGAACACAATGAACATCGGAATCCTCGGCTCCGGCGGCGTTGGTAAAACGCTGGCAAAAGGGTTTGTCCAAAAAGGATATGGCGTCATTCTCGGCACGCGTGATCCGCAAAAACCGGAATTGCGCGCGTGGCTTGCAAACATGCCCAAAGGAATCTCACTCGGTTCTTTTGCCGACGCCGCATTTCTGGGCGACGTGATTATTGTGGCGACGCATTGGGAGAACGGGGCGACAGAAAATGCGCTGCGTCTCGCGGACCCGCAAAATTTCGCGAGCAAGGTGGTGTTGGATACGACCAACCCGGTGAAATTTCAAAACGGGCAATTGACCCTGGACCTTGCCCAAACCGATTCGGCGGGCGAAATGGTGCAACATTGGCTGCCCAAGGCACGCGTGGTCAAAGCATTCAACATCGTCGGCGCCGAAACGATGATTCACCCGCAGCTGCAAGATGGCACCGCCGACATGTTCATCGCGGGCGATGACGCGGACGCGAAAGCGACGGCGACGAAATTGCTGCAAGAATTTGGGTGGGGCGTGATTGATCTCGGCGGTATCGCCCAAGCGCGTTGGCTCGAAGCGCTGGCGCTGATATGGATCGTTTACGCGCAGCGCAACGGCTGGACGCGCACGCACGCGTTCAAGTTGTTGAGAAAATGAGACCTCACCCCCAACCCCTCTCCTCAAAGGAGAGGGGAGAACCCCTCACCCCAACCCTCTCCTCAAAGGAGAGGGGAGAACCCCTCACCCCCCACCCCTCTCCCAAAGGGAGAGGGGAGAATAGGTGACAGATATGTCCATTCTGGGTCTGCATCACATTACGATTGTGTGTAACGACGCGCAGCGCACGATTGATTTTTATACGCAGGTGCTCGGGCTGCGGCTCGTGAAACTGACGGTGAATTTTGACGACCCGTCGGCGTATCATTTGTATTTCGGTGATGAAACGGGACGCCCCGGGACTGCCGTCACGTATTTTGAATGGCGCGACGCGCCGCGCGGCAATTGGGGCATCGGCGGCACGCACCATTACGCGCTCGCGGTGAAGGATTATGACGGTCTGCTGAAATGGAAACGCCGCTTGATGGATTTGGGGCTGAAGGTAAATGGTCCGCTCGACCGGCATTATTTCACTTCGATTTATTTCAACGACCCCGACGGGACGATTCTCGAAATCGCGACGCAAGGTCCGGGTTGGACGGTGGACGAAGAGGCAGACAAAATTGGTACGGAATTTCGCGCGCCGTCGCCCGACATGGTCCTGCGCAATCGCGATGAAGAAAAAATTCGCGCGACGACGTGGCATGAACCGGTTCCCGAAATCACCGCCGACATGGCATTGTCACACGGAATGCACCACATCACCGCGATTGGCGCGAACATAAATCGCACGCACGAATTTTTTGGGGAACTGCTTGGAATGCGCCGCGTAAAAATGACGTCGAATTTCGACGACCCGACGCAAGCGCACTGGTATTGGGGCGTCGGCGAAGGCAAGCCGGGCACGCTCATCACGTATTTTGAACGCGATTCGCGGCGTGTGCCGCGCGCGCGTTTCGGGGCGGGACAAACGCATCATTTTGCGCTCGCGGTCGCGAATGAAACGGTGCAGTTAGAATGGCGCGAAAAATTATTGCGCGCAGGTTTGCGCGTGACGCCCGTGCTGGACCGCATTTATTTCAAGAGCATTTACACGAACGACCCCGACGGACACATTGTCGAACTCGCCACGCTCGGTCCCGGTTTTCCGGCAGACGAAAGTGTGAAGGAACTCGGCACGCATTTGAAACTGCCGCCGTGGTTGGAAAATCAGCGCGCGGAAATTGCAAGCGCGTTGCGTCCGGTGAGGGTGCCGGAGTGGAAAAAGTAACTGACACAGTACATTAACGAGCGAGCCACGTATGTTCCAAGTATCAGAGGCGTTGAAGGTTGCTTATCCAGATGCTCATGCCGGAATTTTGGTTACGGCTGGTGTCGCCAATCCCACACATCATCCTATTCTGGAATCCTACAAACAGCTCCTCCAAGACCAATTACGCGAGCGTTTCTCCGCCAAAGACCGAAACGCCATTGCGTCGCTGCCACAGATCCGGGCATACAATGCTTACTACAAGACATTCAAAAAAACCTATCATGTTCAACTCCAGTTAGAGTCTGTTGTCTTTAAAGACAAAACGTTGCCCAGCGTTGCTGCGCTCGTCGAAGCCATGTTCATGGCAGAGATCAAGAACCTGCTTTTGACGGCGGGTCACGACTTGGATACCGTTCAACTGCCGATCACATTAGATGTCGCAACCGGTGAGGAGCGTTACATCTTACTCGGCGGCAAAGAACAAGTTCTCAAAAGTGGCGATATGATGATGACTGATCAAACAGGCGTCATTTCCAGTGTGTTGTATGGTCCCGACCAACGAACGCAGCTCAAGGCGGATACGCACAATGCGCTGTTTGCGGTGTATGCCCCGCCGGGGATTGAAGCGCAAAGGGTGCGTCAGCACTTGGAAGATATTCAACAGAATGTCTTGTGCATTGCGCCAGAGGCAACAGTACAGATGCTTGAAGTGTTTGATGCGCGAGGCGTCGTATAACATCCCAACGCGCGTGCGTCGCGGGCGGCTGACGTCAACTATTGGGGTCCGCAACGAAAATTCCAAAGGTGTATCCCTTTGTTCGGAAAATCCGTCCAAGAGAGTGAACGAGGACTAGAGCGGATTCCTAATTCGTATGTGGGCAAAAGACCTTTCGGGTTTCCGAAAACCCGAAAGGTCTGCCCACCAATCAGACTGGAATCCGCTCTAATCGTCCGACAACTATCACCCCAATCTTGGAGGAAAACGTTATGAATGATTTAACCCCACGTGAACGGGAGCTCGTGGCGCTCGGCGCAGCCATGGGCAGCAATTGCGTTCCCTGCGTCCAGTATCACATTGCGGAATCGCGCAGAATCGGGCTGGCAGACCCGGCAATCCATGCGGCGATTCGACATGCGGACAAGATCCGCCAAGTCCCGGCGCGCAAGACTCTGGACGCCGCGCTGAAATTACTTTCGGCTACGGACGAAGCGGTTCAAGACGCCGCCGCGGCGGAAGGATGCGGCTGCGGCGAGCCGACCGAGACCGCCAAGGGCGAGCCGAGCCAGACGGCGCAGCCCCGCGATACGATGATGCAGATGATGTCGAATATGATGGACGCTTGCGGCAGCCCATCCGACAGCGCGCCAAATCGCGTCGAGAGCAAACTGGCAGCCAGTCCCGCAGCGGGTGGGGACTGCGGCTGCAATTGACGCCGGGTTTTACAATGCTCCGCTCCGCGCAGTGCGGGAGCGGAGCATTACACTGGGAGCATCGAAATGAATAGCGTCGTGGAGCAACTCACAATTCAGGATCTGGCGCGTGAGCTGGCGCAGCCGCTTTTGCGTTACCTCGAACGGTACGTTGGAGACCGCGCCGTAGCAGAGGACTTGTGGCAGGAAACGTTGGTGCGCATGGACAAAGGATTGGCGTCCTTTGCCGGTCGCTCGTCCATCAAGACCTGGGCTTTTGCCATCGCCAGCCGGGTTGCCGCCGATTATTTCCGTGCCCCCGAACGCCGGACGCGCATCGTCGAATTGGACGAGGCAACGGAACTGCTTGATCCGGAACGTGAAATCGCCGAACGCTTGGTTGGCGACGAGATGAACCAATGCGTCCGGCAGGTGATTGACAGTTTGCCCGACACGTACCGCGCGGCGCTCATCTTGCACGATCTCGAAGGGCTTTCGGCAGAGCAAACGGCAGAGATTTGCGAGTGTTCGGTAGCCACCGCCAAGATCAGAATTCACCGCGCGCGCCAGCGGCTCAAAGCGGCGCTGCAAAAACAGTGCGAGTTTTATCACGACCCGGAGAGTGTGTTCCGGTGCGAGCGTAAAGCATAGCGCGAAAAAAACATCCCGCTTGCCCGAAAATTCTCGGTAGGCGGGATGTTTCAATAAACTTTATCGGAAATAAATTTTCTCGACAGGATTTACAGGATTAACAGGATTTTCTAACTTGAAGTCGCACTTAATCCTGTCTATTTCCGATAAATATTTCAGATAGTCGAATGTACGCCGGTAAGAATTTTGGCGTACACCCCTGCACCCACGTTCCCGCCGCTAATGACACAGCACACGCGTCGTCCGCGAAAAAATTCCGGCTGCGTCAAAAGCGCGCCAATCGGCAATGCGCCCGTCGGCTCGGCTTTCAAGTTGGCGTAGGTGAACAACCAACGCACCGCCTGCGCGATTTGTTCTTCGGGCACCTCGACGATGGAATGAATGCCGTCGCGTAGAATTGCCCAATTGTGTTTGCCGATGCTCATCGTGCGCGCGCCGTCGGCGATGGTTTGCGGTTCGCGTGCGTTGACGACAATTTCGCCCGCGCGCAGCGAACGCGCCGCGTCGTTCCCCAACAGCGGTTCCGCGCCAATCACGGGCGTTGCGCTGCCGCTCGCACGCAGCCCGGAAATAATTCCCGAAGACAGACCGCCGCCACCCACGGGCGCGAGAATAAACTCAAACGCGGGCGTCACGCGTGCCAGCTCGACGCCCAAACTCGCGTTGCCTTGAATCACCAACGGGTCATCGTACGCACTTGCCACGTACGCGTCGGGATGTTCCTGCGCTAGCTGCGCAACCCGCGCCGCGCGACTGACCACGTTCACGTCAATCAAGTCCACCTGCGCGCCGTACTCGCGCACCGCGTCAATTTTCACTTGCGCGGAATTTTGCGGCATGACGACGATGGCTTGTTTGCCCAACAGCTGGCACGCGTATGCCAACGCCTGTCCGTAATTGCCGGACGACGCGGTGATGATTTTGTTGTGCGGCACATTGCGCGCCAGATTGTAGGCGGCGCGAAATTTGAAACTGCCGGTGTGTTGAAAGGTTTCGCTCGCCAATGTGACCTGTGCGCCGAGCCGCTCTGAGAGACGCGCCATTTCCAGCAGTGTGGTCGAGCGGACAATTTCGGCAAGCGTAGGTTGAGAAAGAATGGGATTCATGCTTGTGATTGTATAGAACGCGTGCGACATGCGCAAGTCGGTCGGGCACGCGTTTTGATAAATCATTTTTTGCGCGCGTTACGCACATCTGTTCGCAGGCAGCGGCAATGCGCGCCGATGCATCGGACGAACTGCGTCCGTTTCATCGGACGCATTGCAGACTGCCGCCGGGGAGCGCGCAGTCCAACTGCGCTTTAACCCCTCATGCGCTTTAACCCCTCATGCGCTTTAACCCCTCATGGGCAAGCACTGTCTGTTCGCAGGCAGCGGCAATGCGCGCCGATGCATCGGACGAACTGCGTCCGCCGGGGAGCGCGCAGTCCAACTGCGCTTTAACCCCTCATGCGCTTTAACCCCTCATGGGCAAGCACCAGATTTTCGACGTTGACGCGCGCGACAATCAAATCTATACTTTCCGCAAGGATGTTTATGAATCCAAACGATCCGCATCACGGGCAACCGCTTTTCGTCGCGGGCGACGCGTTGGAAAACGCGCGCGCGGTGATGGTGCTGCTGCACGGGCGCGGCGCGTCGGCGCAAGATATTTTGTCACTCGCGCAAGAACTCCCCAGCGCGGGTTTTTGTTTTCTCGCGCCGCAAGCAGCGGACTCGACGTGGTACCCGTATCGCTTTCTCGAACCGATGGAACGCAACGAGCCGTGGTTGTCGTCGGCGCTGAACGTCGTGGATACGGTGCTGGCGCGCATCCGCAAAGCAAAATTTCCCTCCGAACGGACGATGCTGCTCGGTTTTTCGCAAGGCGCGTGTTTGGCGCTGGAATACGCGGCGCGGCACGCGCAAAAATATGGCGGCATTGTCGGCTTGAGCGGCGGTTTGATCGGTCCCGATGGGACGCCGCGGGATTATATGGGGAGATTTCATCAGACGCCGGTGTTTCTCGGGTGCAGTGACGCCGATTTCCACATTCCGAAAGAACGCGTCATTGAAACGACAGAGGTTTTTCAAGTCATGGGTGCGGAGGTAACGATGCGCTTGTATCCGTGAATGAGGACGAGTTGGAATTTGTGCGCGGGACGATGGGGAGGGGGGAGGCTGGAGGTTAGAGGTTGGAGGTTGGAAGTTAGAGCGGATTCCGAATTGATTGGTGGTGTCAGCGTAGGGGCGACGGCTTGTCCTCGCCCATTCCAGTTGGGCAACCACAAGGGATTGCCCCTACCATCCCACAAACGAATCAGGAATTCGCTCTAGATGGAGAGAGGGAGAGAGAGAGAGAGGGGGTGAGGGAGTGATAGAGAGTGATCAGTGATCAGTCACCAGTTGTCAGTCATCAGTCATCAGTCACCCGATGTGCAACTTATTTGGCATTGTCATTTCGAGATGTCCATCACGCGCGGGCGTGATGTTTGATGCTTGTCCCGAAGAATTGAGGGAACAGAAACTTTGTCAACGCGAATCTACGCGAATCTCGACGAATAAAAAGGATTTTCGCGTAGGACCTGTCCCGAAGCACTGAGGGATTAGTTTGGATTCGAGTAGATTCGTGTTTTCCGTCCGACGACTCAATCGGTGCGTCGGAAGTTTCTGAGCAGGAGCGGTTTTTGCGGTGTCGAGCGTAGTCGAGACAGAAATCTCATTTGCGCCGTCGAGATTTCTCGCAAAAACCGCTCGAAATGCCAAGTTGCACATTGGGTATCAATCATACGCGATAAGCGATTCGCGATAGGCGCTGCGCGATTCGCGATTCGCGATACGCGCTGCGCGATACGCGATGCTAACCGAATTTCACTACAACACTTTTCCGCAAGAAATCATTTTCGGTGCGGGAAAATTGGAACGGCTCGGCGAGATTGTGGCGCAATACCACTGGTCGCGCGCGCTGGTGGTGACGACGCGCAGTCAACGCGCGAATGGCAACCTCGCGCGCGTGGAAAACGCGTTGGGCGCAAAACTCGTCGCGAACTATGACGCGACGCAGCCGCACGTGCCGCAAAAAAATGTGGACGACGCGACGCGGCTCGCGCGCGAACACAACGCGGATGTTTTGGTCGCGCTGGGCGGCGGCAGCGCCATCGGCGTTGCTAAAGCGACGAGCTATCGGCTTCAGTCTCCCATCCCGATTCTCGCCATTCCCACCACCTATGCCGGTTCCGAAGTGACGCCGGTGTTTGGCGTGACGCGCGAGCGCGATGGCATGTCAGGCACAAAACGCCTGTTGCGCAAGGAAACGGTGAACGATCCGCGCGTCGCGCCGCGCGTCGTTTTGTATGACCCGCAATGCACGCTCGACCTGCCGCGCGAATTGACGGCGGCGACCGGCATCAACGCGTTCGCGCACTGTGTCGAAGCGGCGTATTCGATTACGCGGAATCCATTGTCGAGCGCGGCGGCATGGTACGGGGCGCGCCGGATCTATCACGCATTGCCGCGCTGCGTGGAAAATGGAACCGATGTCGCGGCGCGTACGGAAATGCTGCAAGGCGCGTATCTCGCGGGCGTATCGCTGTCCAACGTCGCGATGGGCTTGCACCACGGCGTCTGTCACGTATTGGGCGGGACGTTGAACGTGCCGCACGGTCTCGCGAACGCCATCGTGCTGCCGCACGCGATTCGTTTCAACGCGGACGTGTGCGCGGAACAATTGGCGCAGCTGGCGCGTGTGCTGGGGATCGAAGCCGAAGGCGACGAA
The DNA here is from genome assembly GCA_016209205.1 of Chloroflexota bacterium. Taxonomy (GTDB): domain Bacteria; phylum Chloroflexota; class Anaerolineae; order UBA4142; family SHND01; genus SHND01. The sequence continues at coordinate 38,357 of JACQWQ010000020.1, read as the reverse complement.
ATCGCGGCGCAGGAATTGGCAAAACGCGTCGCGCAGTGGACGCATCAAATGCAACTGCCGTCGCGCTTGCGCGAGGTGGGCGTGCGCGAAACCGATTTGGATTTGGTCGCACAGCTGGCGGGGCAAAGCAAGATGGTGCAAAACAATCCGAAAAAAATTTCGGACGGCGAGCTGCGAAAATTTTTGGCGGAAATCTGGTGAGGGCATTTGCATTTCTCGCCAAAATAAAGATACTCTGGGCGCACCACAGCGCCAAGCGCAATCATCCAGACCACAAACGGATCTCAAGTGACGGCGGCAATTTGCTGCGCGGTTTCCCCGTCACCCGTCACTTGTCACCTGTCACATTTTCATGGCAATACTACTCGACGAAATCGCGAAACTGCTTACCTCCCGCAGAGCGGAACAATTGGCAAAACTGCTCGACGTCCGGGACGCGGCATTGAAACAGGGCATTCAGACGGCGGGCGCGGTCCTGCTCGGCGCAGCAAACGCGCAAGCCGCCACACCCGAAGGCGCGGACGAATTGCTCGCGTCGTTGAATCTCGACAAGGAATTGCAGACCGACGTGATGGACGCCATCGCCGAAGGACACGGCTATCCGATTTTGGATTTTCTATTCGGCGTCGGTTTGCCCAAAGTGGTGAGTTGGCTGCAAGACACCTCCGGTGCAGAGGTCGGACCGTTTCTGCCCGTGGCGGCGCCGCTGTTTATGCACGTCCTTCAGGACCAAGTGCGCGCGCAAAAACTCGACCGCGCGGGTTTGAGCGCATTCTTAGCGCAAGAAGAAAAGACTTTTTCGCACGATCAGCCGCAGCTTGCCAGTCAAATCAATGCCGCACTCGATCTGGGACAAAACACGGGCGAACGCGCCGAACGCAATCTCGCGCGTTTCACGCCGGAAGAATGGACGGCGCTCGCCCGCGTGCCCGCACTTGCTGCGTCCGCGGTGATGATGACGGCTTTGAGCGGTCCGGTCGGAATCAACAAAGAATACGTTGCGTTGCGGCAAGCGTTGGCGGACAGCCGCGCGGCGAACGATCCCGATTCGCTCGTCGGTTTGGTCAGCCGCGAATACAACGATCCCGCGCAGATTGATGCGTTAGGTGTCACGCAAAAAAATGCCGTGCCGATGGTGCGCGATGCGTGCCTGCAAGCCCTCGCGATTTTGAATGACAAAGCCACACACGAAGAAATTGTCGGCTACAAGAAACTCGTGGTGACCGTTTCTGCGCGCGTGGCGCACGCGGCGAACGATGGCGGCATCATGAGTATTGGCGGCAAACCCGTCAGCGCCGACGAACAAGTCACGCTCGATTTCATCGCCGCCGCTTTGGCGTACACGCCATAAAAAATTACGTGACACGCACTCTTACAAGTGCGTGTCACGTCCATACCGCGCGCGCAATGAGCCGCACCCCCAATAACGCGAATCATCGCGAATCGAAACGAATAAACAAATCAGCTTTGTAAAGATTCGTCGCGCGGAGTTCGCGCAAATTCGCGTTTTCCAATCCGCCTGCAAAAGCGACACACGGGGAAGGCACAGCGCGTTCGTTACGGCACGCGCGCGAAATTCCCCATCCCGTACGCGTCCAAATTTTCGATCCACACGTTCGACGCTTTGCCGTCCGCGCCAATGCTAAAGCGCACGCCGCTCAGCCCCACCGCGTTTTCCCCCGCCGTGTTGTAATAAAACAAATCGCGGTCGTAATGCGCCAGCGGAAATTTATTTTTCGCGGGACCCTGCGTCATCACCAATTTCCCGTCCTGAACCGCAATCTCTATCGCGCCGACAAAATCATTTTGATACGTGCCCACATACGCGTCATTCGCCAATGCGGGCGCAACCTGCGCGGGCGCTTTGGAATAATCGGTCGGGCTGTGCCCTTCCGCCATAACTGCCGCAAACCCGGGTTGGTAGAGCGCCAACCAATCCCGCTGCACTTGCCCGTACGTCGCGAGATCAATAAAACTCTGCGCCAATGCTTCCGGCACACCGATGGGCGCGGCATTCGTGAGAATGACAATGCCCAATTGTTCCGAGGGCAGCATGATTACCCTCGTCGCCGCGCCCATCGAGAATGCCCCCGAATGACTCAATTTCACGCGTCCCAATTCGTCATAGTTCACGCCCCAACCCAAACCGTAAAAACCCGCGCGCTGTTGGGCAGGATCGGACAGCGGACTGCTTACCATGTGCGGCACGTATGTTTCGCCCAACGCTTGCGCGGAAATAATTTCTTTGCCGTCGAGTTTCCCTTGCGCGAGATGCAAACGCAGCCACTGCGCCATGTCGCGCGCGCTCGAGCTCGCGCCCCCCGCGGGCGATTGCGCGTCGGGTTGACGCTGTTCTTGAAACACCCACTTGCCGTCCACTAAAACATGTCCCGCCGCATGATTCGGATTCTTGATGAAATCGTCATAACGCGAACTCGTGTGCGTCATACCGAGCGGTTTGTATAAACGTTCCACCGAAACATCTTCCCAACTCTTGCCCGCCGCGTTCGCCGCCGCGACCGCGCCCGCCGTTATGCCGAAATTGGTATACGCGTAATGCGAACGAAAATGATTTTCGAGCGACACAAAACGCTGACGTTCCAAAACCTGCGCGCGGTCATAACCCATATCTTCCAACAGATCGCCCGCGTGATCGGGCAAACCGCTGCGATGCGAATACGTGTCCCGAAGCGTCAAATGCGCGGTCGCGTACGGATCATGCAGCGCGAACGCGGGTTCGTAACGCGTCACCAAATCATCCCACTTGACGATGCCGTCACTCACCAGTCCCGCGATCACGGTCGAGCCGAGCGGCTTGGAAACGGACGCGAGTTGAAACACGGTGTCCGCGTCCACCGTTTCCGGTTTGCCCACCTCGCGCACGCCGAATCCTTTCAGATACACCGGCTTGTCCTGATACACCACCGCGATAGCAACGCCGGGAATGCCGGTCGTTTGCATTTCGGCTTGCGTCATTTTTTCGAGTTCGGCGATGGCTGCCTTGATTTTGTCTGCATCCACTTGAGCATTCATAGGTTCCGCCTTGACGGTCATCGGCAACCACAGCATTGCCAAAAACAGAATCCCTGCGCCGCGCGTAATGCGTCGAAACATTTTCACACTCTCTCTCAAAACAAAAATGTCACCGACAGCGCGCGTGGGCGACAACGGTGACAGATATGTTTGCATGCAGTAACGAATTCCTTCGTCCCCAAAACGTATGACAGTGCCGATAATACGAAAATTCGCGCCCGCGCGCAAGGGGGGGATTTATTTACAAATCAGCGTGATGGAATCAATCGCCAGCTGCGCGGGCGCGTCGGTGGGATCGAGGCGCAGCTGCGCGATCACGTCGCCGCGTTGCACGGGCAGTGCGACCGCGTACGTGTGCATTGCGCCGTCGGCAAGCACATCAAAATCTTGCACGAGCGCAGGGCTAAAATTTTCCATCCCGCGCGTTTGCCAATACCACGCGCCTTGCAGCGGCGAGCGAGCGGCGCGCACGCGCATCGTGAGTTGAATTTCGCCCAACCGCTGCCCGCGCAAATTCACCAACGGGCTGCCGAGATTCGGGTCCGCGCCTTGCACGTCGAGCCGCCATTCCCCGTCTTCGACCTCCGCGTTCGCCACATCATTCCAGATCGTCCACCCCTGCGCGTCCGTGTCAAAGTTCCACACGATTTCCGAAACGCCGTTCGCGCACGTCAAATTTTGGCGCAGCTGCGTTTCGAGATCAACGCGCTCGGAAATTTTGCGCGCGTCGTATTCAAAGAAAAAGGTGCGTTCGGGATGTTCGGCGAACGGCGGAAACGCGTCCATCGTCGTCGCCTGCAAGGACGGGTCGTCGTACGTCAACGCGATGGCGTACTGGATGTTGAGCGGGTCGCTGAACACGGGCGCGCGGCGTGCGCGGGCGGGCAAGCCGACAAACACCAGCGTGGAATTTTCGGGCAGCGTTGGATGCAGCGCGCGCACTTGCGCCAAAATGTCTTGCGCCAATTGACTCGCGTTGCGCCAGTTTTCATTCAGACGATACAGCGAAACGGTATACACGAGAATCAACAACACCGCGAGCGCCGCGCCGAGCGCGCGGGAAATTTTCCCGTGGTAAAATTTCCCGTGTGAAAATTTCAAACGCGGCAGCGGGTCCGCCAGAATGCCCGCGAGCGCGAGCGCCAGACCCACCGACGGCACATAAAAGTAACGCTCCTGCGGCGGGAACGCGAACGCGACGAGCAGCGGAATCGGCATCCACACGAAACCAAACACCACCGCGCGGCGTTTGCGATACACCAGCAACAAAAAGAGAAACAACGCGGTCACGCCAACCGTTTGCCACAACGCAATGTCGCCGCTGAACGGGTCGCTCGCGTACTGCGTGTACCCCGACCAGAAGAAATTCCACGTCGCCATCGCGTCAAGCGCGGGCGTGCCCCCCCCCCCTCCGAACAACGCGATGCGCAGCCCGACGTACGCCAACACGATGAGCCAAAACGGCAGTTCGCGTTTCACAAGCGCGCGCCAACCTTCCGCGCGTTGGTAAATCAAATCGTACGCCAATAACAGCAGCGGCGTCGTCATTGCCGTTTCGACGGACAGCAAGCCCAGGCCCAGAGTGATCGCGCCATAAAACAGCGCGCGGCGTGACGGCAAGCGCGTGTAAAAAATCAGCGTCAGCACCATGCACAGCGCGACGAGTTCGTGCCCGCGCGACGGAATGTCCGCGACGGCTTCGGGATGAATGGACATGACCGCGAACAAAATGCCCGCGAGCGCGGCGGCAACGCGTTCGCGCATCAAGCGCCACATCAACAGCGTGACACAAAAACTGATGAGCGCGTGCAACAGTAAATTGGTGAGATGATAACCGAGCGGCTGTAACCCCCACGCGAAATAATCCGTCCACAGCGTCCAATCGCGCACGACGCGAATGACCGCGCGTTTGGTGACGGGCGCGAGAAAACCCCATTTCCACGCGAGCGGCAGCCACGCATCCCACGCATCGCTTTGCGCCGCCGCTTGCGCGTCGAAATGGCGAATGCCGACCTGCACGAAATCTTCTTGCAAAAACTGTTTATCAAGAATCGGCGCGTAGGCGATGGGAATCAAGACGAGAATGACGAGAAACGAGAATACGAGCCAACGGCGCGCGACGAATGTTCTTGCGTCGAAAGGATGATTCATGAATTTGAATTGACCGTGTGGAAATTGACGGTCAACAATAACGCGGAATGGGGGGAATGGCAAACGTCGCGTGGTTCCGTGCGACAAGACCCCAAGTGTTTTTGCCGCGTCACGCGACTCGATGCGCATTATCGTTGAAAACACTTGGGGTCTGGATGACGTTCACAGCGCGGTATGTGGCGATTCGACGCGCGGTTGAGGCGCGATAGCGCGGGGGGGAAATGATAATGCCCATTGCGTGGGGGACAATGGGCTGGGGAGATGCGGAATGATCCGTTGCCTGTTACGCTACGTGTTTGGGCACCTACATCCTACCAAAGCGCTTCTTGCAGTTATGCAAGGGGTTTGTGATATTTCGATTTACTTTGACGTGTTTTTCGCCGCCAACTCAAGGCAATATTTGGAGCCTTCAGATGAATCACTGGCTAACAAATCCTACCGAAAGTCAGCCCACAAATGATGGAGTCGGAAATCCTTCGCTTTTCTTCGATCCAGAGAATGGATCAAACGAGTTATACCTTTCACCTGCCATTTCCCGTTCCTCCTGATGCCTCTTATCCCCGCAGATTTTAGTCTCTTGTTTATTTCTACTAAAAGATACTGTGGTTCGCCTTCTTGAACATAACCAAGCATCGTTCCAGATGGGACGTTCGCACAATACAGACAACTTATAAAGCGATCTTTTACTCCCTGCTCAACATAGTATTCGCCGTAGTCGTGGTCTTTGCCTTTTCGCTTGACTCTAACTAGTTTGCACTCAACATCATAGTCCCACTGATCGCCACCACTAAATGGTCGAGAAAACTGGATATCTGGATGCCCTACTGGATTCGCATCCGACACGCGGGCAAAAACTGACGCCTCGAAGTGAAGTGTCCAATATTCAAGTTTCTTGCGTTGTGCTTCTATATATGGACGAAGTTTTCCAGTAATCGTTTTTTCATCAGCAGAGACAGAAACTGATCCAGCGCATTGCAGTTCTCTTACCGCCTCAGCCAAACAATCATGAATTTTTTTCTCTTCGTCTTTCCACAGACCCAATCCTCCAAACGTCATCATTGAGCACCTCGTTGCCATTCTGCTTTGAAAACTTCGGTGAGCAACTCGTGTGCATCCTGACGCGCTTGAGATTTAGTCCATAAACGACGTTCGGCACGTTTTGCAAGGAACATTGAGCCCCCTGCAAGAATCTTGACTACCGGATCAAGGTAAACTCTCTCTGACACTCGTTGTGGCGCGGCATTGTCTAGACGAGTAAGCCACACATGCCAGTCAGAATCTTCTGTCAATAGAGCAAGAGACTTTGCTTTTCCACTTTGCTTTAGGTCAAAAGACACACCGATCATCGGTGCCCGTTGAGGCATATAGATCCGCGGTTCAAGCGCTTTGTGTTTGGGCGCAAGTCGCTCGCGCCAAACATTTAAGAAGGAATCTACATAGTTTGAAATTTCTAGTGGCGATGGAGAGCTAACAGCTTGAGAGTCCATACCGTTGTAGAAAAAGTCCAAAGTGATTTTCTTAAAGTCTTGAATCAGATCTATTTGAGGGCCATTTAATTCATAGAGCTCAAAAATAGCCTCGTCCAGATCTGCTTCAAGAGTTTGTTTGGATTTTTTCCCTTGGCTAAACAGTGGTTCAGTATCAACATTTTTCAAGAGCGCATCTACCAACGCTACGATGCGTTTTTGCAATCCTTCATCTTTTGGGAAACAAATTGGTAAGTGCACATGTTCATCCAGATGAATCTCGTGGTGCCAAAATCCCCAAGTCGAGCATGTAAGGAAGTGGTAATATAAAGTTATCGTAGACCAAAGAATACCAAGAACAACTTTTTGTTGCTCTTCGGACAGACCATTGAGGCAGACACCCTGGATTGAATTATGAAATGCAAATGCGCGATCGGAAACGGCAGCTACTATTGAGGCAAGTTTATCTCCTTTCTCAGTAATTCCTCGTTTGATTAGCAACCTTGAACCTGTATATACTGATATGATTCCCAAATCGCTCAATTTTCTCGGCTTTATTTGCACTAAATGCGAATAATCAATTCGGCGGCCAAAATAGCGCGTAGGAAATTCAAATCTGACCTTGAGTTGGGAAGTATGATATTTGTCGCCACTCTTCGATTTTTCCTTAAACCCTTCGCCATAGTCCGAGGCGAAATCTAGTAGTCTTTTATTAGATTCCAGATAACTTAGCAAATGAATATCCTGCGTTCCCCCCCAAAGGAGTGTCTTCCATAATGTGTCGCGTTCCATGAATTGCCATTGCGGAATTACATTTCGATCTGATTTGTCCAGAACTACTGTCTGTAACCCCTCGATTAAACGATTGCGCTTGATCGCTGAGTACACAATTCGATTTTCAAGAGCTTTTTCTTTTGAGATTGCCTCTTTGAAGAATAGTGCAACAAATGGCGCTTTTGCTTCATGTTTTTGTCCCAAGAAGAAAACGTCGCGAACATGAGCAAAGTTGTAAATTGCCTCGATACACGCTCTTTGCAATAAGCTATATCGAAAATCGCGATCTGCATGCGGGTTCTTGAAAAATGCACTGGACGATATAAGTAATCCGACTTTGCCCTCAGGAGCAAGGAATGATAGTGCGCGCCAGACAAAACATTCAGATAGTTGTTTGTCTGCCACTTGATAACCGAAAGCTTCACGCCATAGAATTGCGCGCTCGCCTTCTTCATCTTGAGGAGATCCCCAAGGCGGATTGCCAACCACCAGATCGAATTTGCGGTCACCAAGTGGCAACGATGGGAAATTAATAATTCGCTCATCAAAGGCACGTCCCGCATACCTTTTCTGCTTTAATCTTTCTTGGATTGTATTGCGCTCGAACGGGGTAAGCAAGAATGAGTTTGCAACAAACAGATTGCCCTCATTGTTGTCTTGGGTTGACTCGTGTACTAACAGTGGCAACTTGTGCTGGCGAATGTCCGACGGTTCCATAAAATCCAGAAGGGTTAAGTACAAGCTAAATGCCGCCACACTCACCGCTGCGGCGTTAATATCCACACCAAAAATTCGTTCGCAAAGGATCCTTTCCAATTCTTCGGGCTTTAAACTCCTTTTGGTTTTGCCCATTTGGTAATAGACCATGCGGCGAAGGGCTTCAACCAAGAAAACACCAGACCCACATGCCAAATCCAGTACTGTGCCTAATTCTAATTGCTTATCAGTCAGAGCTTGGCTCAGGACAAAATCAACTAATGTTTCAGGCGTGTAGTGAGTACCTTGTGTATCGTCATCCTCCAGCTCGTGATAAAACTCTTCATAGATACTGCTGATCAGCTCAACAGGTATAATTTCAAAGTCATATGCCCAAAAGAAGAGAGCGGGCTGGTCACCTACATTTTGGCCTCGCAAAAAATCTCTCAACAAGTTCAAATGGTCAGGAGTTACTTTTTCTTCTTCCTCTTTTGTTAGAGGGAACATGTTGCCATTGAAATCCGCACGCAGTTTTTTAAAAAGGCGGTAGGTATGTGACTTGCTTTGAAGAATGGCGAAATAATTGGTTGCCTCCTTCCCACCAATTTCTTGAAAATAATCTTCAACAAGAACTTTGCGGTCTTCAAGATATCGAATAAAGATTGAGCGCCCAATAAGGTTGAGCGATTGATCCAAGGTTAATTTGGGTTTTTCCTCCTGTAACTTGCGTCGTAAAAGAGTCAAATTCTCCAGCAACAATTGATCTGCACGCTGCTTTCTCTTTTTCTCGAAATCCGCAAAAGCACGTGCCGCCTCAATTTCAGGTCGAGAATATTTTTTTAATTCTTCAGCTATGCGTGTGATATCCTTAACGCGAGCTAACCAACGTTCTTTAGATTCCCATTCTTCCTCCTTTACTGGCTTGTTGTATGCGTCATAAGCGCGCAATTCCCCGGGAAGTGCAACAAAGAAATATGGTGCACGGCACATGTTCCATACTTTGATATGGAGCTGTCGAATTTGCTCTTCGTTAATCTCTTTAAATTCAAAGAACAGGGCAACTGGGTAATTGTCAACAAAGTAAACTCGATCTGCTCCCAGTTTCTTTGCTAAACTTAACCATTCGAATTTTTCAACGACATCATTGACAGAAAGATCTTTTGTAGAATTAGTAGGCGCGCGGAACCCAATACCAGTCTCGTATTGCAGTTGGTCATAGGAAGCGTTTAGAAATTCTCTCGCTGATTTAGTCACAGGTCACCTTTTGCACGAACCACAAACTTATTGTCCCTGTCGCGCTTTTGCCCAGCTACCAGAGATTTCTAGGAGCTGGGTGTTTGAGTTTCAAAAACAGATGCATTAGTTTGAAGGCAGAGCCAAGACGCTACATGTTGTACTGGGCAGTACGTATGTTGTTCAGAGGTGGATGCTGCGGCAACAACATCCAAGATTTGGAATTCTTATGTTGTTGGTGAACACCCCAAAAGAGTATAAATGAAACAACAGTTCTAGTCAAGAGGTACCCCCTGGTGGTTACCCACAAATGTTAGGAGGCAGTTGCACTGCCGTAGGGCAACGCGCAGTCCAACTGCGCTTGAACAATCTGTGGGTAATCACCAGGTACCCCATGTGTTTGGGAATCGCAAGCGATTCCAACGCGCTGCGCGACTCGACGAGCAACGTCGTTTGCGATGTGCGATGAAGGCGATGTGCGATGTAGGCGATGGGAATACATCGCACATCGCCTTCATCGCCAAACACTTGGGGTCTTGCATCGTCGCGATTTGGACGGTACACCGAGCGGTTCGCGTTTTGTTTTAGGCGCGAGCTGGTTTCAACTTGCCGTGCGCGGGTTGTGGCGCAAGCCCGCGCGGCGGCGCAACGGGCTTGCGATTGTGAAAGGGCACTGGAATCCTATGGTTGAAACCACGGGTCGTTTTGAATCGCGTTCAAGCACTCGGCGAGCAACAGGTTTTGGTACGACTCGAACCAATCGTCCGTATGCCGCATGAACGACAGGTTAAACTTGTCGTCGCCGATGTATTCCAAACGCGCGAACTTGGTTTCAAAGAACGGCGCAATCGAGTATGGACCCGGCGAGGCGTACTTGGCGTAAAAATAGAAATAACGCCCGTACCACTTGGCATACAACGCGACGATATAGTTGAAATTACTGTCATCCGGCGGCGGGTTGATATGGCGCGGCGCAAGCACGGTCTTGATCAGCTCGTCCGCCTTGTGCTGTACGGTCGTTTTTAAATCGTCCGGCGCACGCGCCGGAGCAGGTTTGTGCGGGGCATAGACCCACGTTTTTTTGGATTTGGGCATAACTTGGGCTCCCTGGTTACTCTACCGCTGCTTACCGAAAACGTATTCTGCGGCGTCGGCGTCGTGTCTTTTCCCCACGGGCGCACGTACACGAGCACGATTACTTGAAATGACTCGCGCCGAATACGAGATCGAGAATCTCTTGCGCTTCGGGCGGCGTCGCCCAACGCGGCTGTACGTAATTTTCCAACAGCGTCGGCAAGAGTTCCGTTTGAATCAATTTGCCGTTGTAGATCGTGTGGCGCACCACGAGACCTTGGCGCACATTGTCGCTTTGCATCTGATCGAAAAACAAATTCCCCAGCCCGTACAAAATCATCCGCTTGCCGTCGGGCGTAAATTCAATCGCTTGCGGTTGGTGCGCCTGCACGCCCATCACCACGTCCGCGCCGTTGGCAATGCCGTCGCGAAATTTGTCTTTGTTGGCTTGAATCGGTTCGTATTGATACGTCTCGTCGGCTTGCAGGTCGAGGAAAACCACGTCCGCGTTCTGGCGCGCCTCGGCTAACTCTTGGTGCAATTTGTCCACGTCGTACTGCTGCGCGCCGGGGCGGTCGGCGGTTGCCCACACGCCCTTGGGTCCGAAACTGTTCATGCCGAGAAACGCGAGTTTGTTGCCGTGATCTTGCACCACCAATACGCGACTCGCTTGGTCAATGTTGCGCCCGCCGCCGTACACTCGATAGCCGTTCGCGTCGAACAAATCCAACGTTTCGCGGAACGCGTCAATCCCGTAATCGTTCATGTGATTGCCGGTGGACGAAATCAAATCCACGCCCGCGAGATTTAACGCTTCAATGTATTCCGGTTTGCCGCACAGGCGCAGCGTGCCCAATTCGGGCTTGCAGATTTTGGTAAAGGGCGTCTCGTTGCTCACCATCGTCAAATCTGCCGCCGCCAAAACCGCCGCCACCTTGCGCGCGGGCAGCGCGGGATCGCCCGCCGCGTCAATCTTGAACGCGCTCGTGCGCGAAATCGCCGTCACGCCCGTCATGATCAATTTCGTCATGCGTTCCGTATCGCGATTCGTCAGCAGCGCTTTTTTTGCCAACGCGGATGTGATTCCCTCGATATAGTTCGGGTCGCCGGAAATAAAAGTGCGTACGACGAGCGGGTACGCCTCGAGTGTCGCATTGCGGTCGAGCAGATCGAGATCGTCTACGCGCAATGCTTTGATTTTGGGGACGAGCTGCTCGAACGGAACGAGCGCGAGCGCGGCGTGATTCGTCCACAATGTTTCGACCAATTTGGCAGCGGGCACGGCTTGGACATTCGCGGCGGGCTTGCCCCACAAATCGGTAAATACGGCAAGCGTTCCCGGCGAAAGATAAAGTGTAGTAACGCCATCCGGCGTCGCCTGCCCTTGCCACAAATTCAACAAATCTTCGGAACCGATATTCACGCGCTGCGTCGGAAACCAATCGGCAGCGGCGTACAAGTGTTCCGTCAATACCTGCGCGTCGGGACCGCGCTGCACGGCTACGGCAACGTCCGCGCTGTTTTTATTTTCCGCCGGGTTGAGCGCGAGTTGTTTCGCCGCCTCTGCGAGCGCGACGCGCAGCGTTCCCGTAATCGCCGCCGGAACAAAGAGGGTCGGTTGGCGCGGCGTGGTTGGTGTGTAGAGACGTTCCGGTGGAACGTCTGTCTGACGCGGACGCGTGGACGTTGATCGCGGCGTCGAAGCGGGCGCGTTCGTTTCGGGCGCGTTCGCGCAATTGGTCAAGCTGCTCGCGCCCGCGGCAAGCAAGAGTACAAGATAAAGTAAATGTCGTGTGTTCATGTCATTTCTCGGAGCGCACGACAAAACTTTATAACATCGCCATAGCATCGTGTCAATGTCGCGTGTCGTGTATCGCATCTCTCGCATCTCGCATCTCGCATCTCGCATCTCGCATCTCGCATCTCGCATCTCGCATCTCGCATCTCGCATCTCGCACTATCGCACTATCGCACGATTGCACTACCGCACTAACGACTATGTTATAATTCCCGCCATGAGTTTGAACCCGCGCTTGGCGTTTCTCGTCTCGCGCATCACCCTCCTCTTTGGCATCAGTTTCTTGTTCTTGTGGCTGCACATTCTCGACGACGCCATTATCACCAATGAACCCGCGTGGTACGGCATAAGCATTGCCGAGTTTTTGTTGTACTGCGCGTTTGTGTACGCCGTCGTCCCGCCGCTCGGTGTGTGGCTCGCGCGACGCGGTTCGGCGCTCGGGTTGGTCATTGTTTTGCTGTACGCGTTTCAAGCCCTGTACGGCGGCGGCATCAATCACATCCGTCATATTTTTGGCGATTTTCGCGGTTCACAGTTTTTGCCCGTGGTGTTGAACGCAGTCGGGGTTCAGGTTGGCGATATTCGCGGGCACGGGTTTGCGACGGTGCTGATGGGGATGGCGGGACTGGGCATTACGCCGCCGCACGAACACATTCTCGCGTCCACCATCGTCACCTTTATCAATATCGCTTTGAACGCGGCGCTTCTTCTTTTTTGCGGATGGGCGTTGTATCTATGGTTTCAAGCCCAGCGCGCCGCGCTAAACTCTGCGCAAAGCGAACGCGCAAAACACATCATCGCGGGTTGAGCCCGGAGACCTGACACAGTACATCACAATTTTGCTGCTTCTTGTGCAGAGAAGCTCATGACAAGTTAGGTATTCAAACGCGAATCCACGCGAATTGTCACGCAGTTCGTGACGACGAATCTACGCGAAATGTTTTGGATTCTTGGCGCAGAGTTCACACAAAGATTCGCGGAGATGGGTCAAGCTTCGCGGCGATTCGCGTTTCATGTCCGTTGACTCATAACAGGTAAATCTCTGCCGTACTGTATCAGGTCCTACTATCAGGTCACGGAGCAGGCGCCTTGTCCACCAGCCAATTGTTTTATTTGGAAATCACCAGCGATATGGCGAATCTCGAGCGGGTCGCGGATTTTGTTGCCGACGTCGCAAAGAAATCGAATTTGACCGAGAAACAATCCGACCACGTGCAAATGGCGGTGGACGAAGCGGTGACGAATGTGATGGAGCACGCGTACGCGGGACGCACCGATGGGCGCATCCGCATCAAGGTCCGCACGGATGCGCGGGAATTTTTCGTCGAGATTCGTGACAACGGCGCGCCGTTTGACGCGAAAAAAGTCAAAAAGCCAAACATCCAGAGTCCACTCTCGACGCGTTCCGTCGGCGGGCTGGGCGTGTTTTTTATGCGCAAGTTGATGGACAAGGTCGAGTTTACGCGTGACGCAGCAGGCAACATCACGCGCATGACCAAAAAATTGAAATGAGCGAAATCGTTATCGTCTCACCGGCAGGACGGCTGGACGCGTACGGTGCGCGTGCCTTGTGGAGCGAATTGGAACCACTGACGCGCAAACAACACGCGCGCGTCTTGGTAGACCTGAGCGAAACGCGTTACATGAGCTCGGAAGGTTTGCGCGTGCTGATGCGCGCGAGCAAGAGCGTCAAACACAACGGCGGCAAATTGGTCTTGTGCAATCTCAACGAACGCTTGACGGAAATCGTGACGATGGCGGGGCTTGACCGCGTGCTGGAAATTTACCCCACGCGCGGCGCAGCGCAGCGCGCGCTGAATGCCAATGCGTCGCCGCAAGCTTGATTCAAACGTAACCGTTCAGTCCAATTTGTCATTTCGAGATGGTCAGCCCGTGTGGGCTATGTGAGCAAGAGGACTGTCATATCGAGCGGGGCGAGATATCTCAGTCCCTTCGATATGACAAGTCCTGTGCAGCGTTTTTTGCGAGAAATCTCGGTTGGGACAGAGATTTCTCGTCGCAAAAACCGCTCCTCGAAATGACACCTGAACGCTTACATTCAAACAAAGAGCTCACTGTGGAAAAGGCGCCACTAACCCAAGCGCAACTTGTCGCCGCCGCGCAAGAGTTTTGTCAACGCGAACATTTGTATGCCAAGTTGTTTGGCGTCACCGACGGCAAAGCCGTTGGTACCTTTATCGAGCACGCGTTTCAAGCCGAAATAGAAGGACGCTACGAAACACGACGCGGCAATTCGGCATCGGGGCTTGATTTACCGGCGGTCGAAACGGACATCAAAGTTACTTCACTGCGTCAACCGCAATCGTCGTCGCCTTTTCGCTCAGCCCGGCAAAAGGTTTATGGACTCGGTTACAACTTGTTGCTGTTTGTCTATGAAAAGCAAGACCTTATGCGACCAAGAAAGGCGAAATTGGAATTTGTGAGTTGCGCGTTTATTGCCTCGCATCGAACAGCAGATTACCAAACCACACGCGGCATTTTGGAAATTCTCGAAAGGAGCGGGAACCACGATGACATTTTTGCGTTCCTCGCGGAGCGCAATTTGCCCGCCGACGAAATTGTGCTCAATGCGCTGACGGATGAAATTCTCGGGACGCCGCCGCAACTCGGATACCTCACCATTTCCAACGCGCTGCAATGGCGATTGCAATACGGTCGCGTTGTGGCGCTAGACCAAGCTGTTTCGGGCATTATCAAAATTGTGTGATGCAAAATTCTAGTCCGCCCAAGCACCGTCAATGGGGTGATTTTCAAACACCGCTGCCGCTGGCGCGCCGCGTGTGCCAGGTTCTTGACGCGCAAGGCATCCAACCGCGCCTCTTGATCGAACCGACGCACGGCGCGGGCAATTTGATTCTCGCAGCGTTAGAGACGTTTTCGACGCTGGAGCATGTTTATGGCGTTGAAATTCAAGCGCAATACGCACAGCAAATTCAAACGACGCTTGCCGAACATTTCGAAAAAACGCGACTGTCGCAGCTCCAAATCGAGCTTGCGCGGGACGATTTTTTTCAGCACCACTTTCCGGCGCGCCTCACGCGGGCACGCGATATTTTGATTCTTGGCAATCCGCCGTGGGTGACGAATGCCGAACTGGGCGCGCTGGATTCCAAGAATTTACCGTTCAAAAAAAATCTCAAGGCATTGTCCGGTTTGGATGCCTTGACCGGCAAGAGCAATTTCGATTTGGGTGAGTACATCATTCTGCGCCTTCTCGATACGTTTGCACAAGCCGACGGTACGCTGGCGATGCTCTGCAAAACGGCGACGGCGAAAACCATTGTCGAACTGGCGCCGCGCCAAGCCCTGCCGATTTCTCAAATCCGCCTGTTCGAGTTTGACGCCAAGCGCGAATTTGGCGCGGCGGTGGACGCGTGCTTGCTCGTGTTGCGCATTGGGCAAACGGAATCGGAACCCCAAGTGAGCGTCTATTCACTCGATGAACCGACATTCGTGAAACGGCGCTTTGGTTGGGTAGGCGATCATTTTGTCTCGAACGTTCAAACGTATCAATCATCCAAGCAGCTCGAAGGTAAGTCGCCATTCGAATGGCGGCAAGGCGTAAAACATGATTGCGCTGCCGTGTTGGAATTGGAAGCCGTTGACGGGGAACTTTTGAACGGATATGCAGAGGTCGTTCAGGTCGAAGCGGACTGGATCTATGGACTGGTCAAAGGTTCCGACTTGGAACCGTGGCAAACGCCCGCGCCGCACAGACGTCTGGTGTTGACCCAAAAGCAAATTGGGCAAGAGACGCTTTCACTCCAATCCACCGCCCCGGCGCTCTGGGCTTATCTCGTGCAACATGAAAAGGTTTTTTCGAAACGCAAATCGAGCATTTATCGGCAGCACGCGCGCTTTGCGATTTTTGGCATCGGCGCCTATTCTTTCAAACTGTACAAAGTCGCCATTTCCGGCTTGCACAAAGAGCCGACTTTTTCACTCGTGATGCCTTTCCAAAATCGTCCGGTCATGTTGGACGATACGTGCTACTTTTTGGGCTTTGACGAATACGCCGACGCGTTGTTTACCGTTTCCCTTTTGAATACTGCGCCCGTGTTGCAGTTTCTCGATTCAATTATTTTTCGCCAAGCCAAGCGCCCGTACACCAAAAGCAGCTTGATGCGCCTTGACCTCGCGCGCGTGGCAGATCCGTGCTCTTTTGAAACAATGCAACTGGCATGGGAACGCGCTGGTTTACATCTCACCGCGCCCGTCACCCTTTCAGATTGGGAAGCATATCGAGCGCGTCTAAATCATTCGCTTTACATTTCGAATCGGCAAATGGAACTCGCGCTGGGATAACGCGTTTCACATCTCACGTCTCACGTTTCACGTTTCACGTCTCACGTCTCACGTCTCACGTCTCACGTTTCACGTCTCACGTCTCACGTTTCACGTCTCACGTCTCACGTCTCACGTCTCACGTCTCACGTCTCACGTCTCACGTCTCACGTCTCACGTCTCACGTCTCACGTCTCACGTTTCACGTTTCACGTTTCACGTTTCACGTCTCCAATCTCTTGGCTCTTTTATGCGTCCACCTCTCCCCCGCCTCATTTTTTCGTTTGCGGTCGGCTTGCTTGGGCTGGGCGTATTGGTCCTGCTCACCGATGGGAACGCGCTGCGCGCACACCTGCTGCCCATCCTCTTTTTTACGCTCCTCTCGTTCATCGTCAAACGCGCCGGGGTCTATTCCGGTCCCGATACGTTGCACAGTCTCGTCGGCATCGTAGACCTTGCCGCGATTTTTATTTTTGGACCGCTGACCGGGGCGTGGGTTCCGGCAATGAGCTCGCTGCTGTACATTCTCATCAACAATTTGGAATATGGACGCCGCAATCTGATCGCGCTGTTCGAATCGCCGATTTTCAACGCGGGTTTGAAAGCACTGATGGGTATCGCGAGCGGCAGTGTCTTTATGGCGTTGGGCGGCGCGCTGCCGCCGCTCGATTTTGGCATCGTGAATCTTTTGCCTTCCGCCGCTGCGATGCTCGTCTGGTTCGGGTTGGACAATCTCGGTTGGGCGATTTGGGAAACGATGCGCATCGGCGCGCGCGGTTTTTTCAAATTGTTTCGCGATACACTCGGCGCTTCGCTCGTGGTCGAACTCGCGCCTTTGCCGTTTTCGATGGTCATTGCGGTGGTCTATACCGAATTCGGCGGGCTGACGCGTCCGATTTTCATTTTGCTCGCGGGCGGTTTGGTCCTCGTCGCGTTCGTCATTCAACGCTACGCGATTATTCAAGACCGCTTGCAGCGGCACACGCGCGAACTCGCCGCGTTGAATGAATTCAATCAAGCCGTCGCGCACGCGGGCTTTGACGCCGACCGCGTGATCGAATTGCTGCTGGATTATACGCGCCGCGTCTTGAACGCCGACTTGGTGCGCGTCGAATTGTTCAGCGCGGATCGCGACGCGCTTACCGTGCGCGCCGAAGCGCGCGGCGATGCGCTGCACTGGCAGCGTGAAGTTGCCCTGCTTTCGCCCGCACTCGTGTTTATGCGCGACAATCCTGCGTCACTCGTCGCCGACGATTTGCGGCAACGTAAACTGCCGTTTGAATTTGACGCGCGTTTTGAACATCGCCTCGCGCGGTCGGCGTTGTTCGTGCCGCTGTTGGCGGGCGAAGACGTGAGCGGCATGGTTACGGTGTTGAGCGCGCGCTCCCGCGCGTTGGGCATGACGAACGCGCGCACGTTGAACGTTTTGGCGGGCCAAGCCGGGGTGGCCATCGAAAACACGCGTTTGTATGCCGTCGAGCGCCGCCGCGCGACGCAGCTCGCCATCGTCAGCGATGTCAGCGGCAAAGTGGCTCAAGTGCTCGAACTCGAAGAACTCTTGCCCAAAGTCGCGCATGAAATTCAAGACCGTTTTGGTTACACGCACGTACATGTTTTGGTCGAACAAGAAAATCGTGACCTATTGTTTTTTGCTTCGACGCATCCGCTCGGCGAAGCGTGGCGGCAGCGCGGCGAGCGCATGCGATATCAGGAAGGCATCATCGGTTGGGTCGCCGCGCACGCCGAGCCGCTGCTCGTCCCCGACGTGACCAAAGAACCGCGTTACGCGCCGGGCCCCGATAACGCGCTCAGCGACACGCGTTCCGAATTGGGCGTGCCGCTCATTATCGGGCAGCGCGTGGTCGGCGTGCTGGACGTGCAAAGTGACCGCACCGGCGCGTTCAACGACGAAGATTTGTTTGTCATGAGAACGCTCGGCGCGCAGATTGCGATTGCGATTGAAAATTCGCGGTTGTTCGAAGCGCAGCAAGTCGAAGCGTATTATTTGAACACGCTGTTGAACGTCGCCGAAAACTTGGCGGACCAAGAATCGTTGGCGGATGCGCTGACCACCATCGTGACGTTGACCACGCTGCTCGTCGGCGTGAAACGCGCCGCCGTCTTTATGTATCATCCCGTCGAGCGCGAATTTCGCGCGGGCAAAGCGTACGGTTTGTCGCCGCGCCTGCTGCGGCGCTTTGAACGTCTGCGCTTTCCCCTGGCGCACCCGACGCACAATGTCTTTACGGAATTGTGGAACACGCGCGAACCGGTTGCCATCGGCAATGCGCGTACCTCGGACCTCATCCGCCCGCAGCTGGCCGAACTGTTCGAACTGGAAGCGGTCGTCTTGTTTCCGCTCATCGCGCGCGGGGAAATGGTCGGCGCGCTCGGGGTGGATCAAGGGCGTGATGCGCAGCATTTTAGTCCTGAGGAAATGCGCGTGCTGACCGGCATTGCCAATCAAGCCGCCGTCGCCATCGAACGCGCGCAGCTGGACGAACAAGCCGAACAAAAGAAACGGCTCGACCACGAACTCGGCTTGGCGCGCCAAATTCAAACTTCGTTTTTGCCGCATCACATGCCGCACCTGCCCGGCTATGACATTGCCGCGACGTGGCGCGCCGCGCGCGAGGTCAGCGGCGATTTTTACGATCTGATCCGCTTGCAGCACGAACGGCTCGGGATGGTCGTCGCCGACGTGTCGGACAAGGGCTTGCCCGCCGCGTTGTTTATGGCGCTCACGCGCACGATCATCCGCACGATGGCAATCGGCAAACCGTCCCCGCGTGAAGCGATGGAACGCGCGAACGATGTAATTATTGCCGACGCGCAGTCGGACATGTTCGTCACGGCATTTTACGGCGTGCTCGACACGACCGACGGCAGCATTCTTTACGTGAACGCGGGACACAATCCGCCGCTCTTGTATCATTACGAAAGCGGCACGGTCCATCCGCTGCCGGAACACGGCATCGCGCTCGGCATTCTGCCAAACATGGAGCAGCCGCAAGCGCACGTGCAATTGCATCCGGGCGACGTGATCGTGTTGTACACGGACGGCATCACCGACGCGCTCGATCTGTCGGGCGAACAAGAATTTGGCGCGCCGCGCTTGGTCGAAGTGATCCAAGCACACGCGTCCAAATCCGCGCAAGCATTGACCGACGAGATCATGCACGCCGTCCAAGCATTCACCCAGGGCGCGCCGCAGTTCGACGATTTGACGTTGGTGGTGGTCAAACGGAAATTGGAAATTGGAGATTAGAAGTTAGAAGTTAGAAGTTGGAAGTTGGAAGTTGGAAGTTGGAAGTTAGAAGTTGGAAATTGGAAGTTGGAAATTGGAAGTTGGAAGTTGGAAGTTGGAAATTGGAAATTCAGCCGGTATCCTGAAAATTATGTAATTTCTGTATTGGGCAACAACATCCTAGACACCGCACCGCTCGCCGCAGAGGGACACATCCACCGCCGAGGACAGCTGGATTTGGTAATCCATCAAGAGCGTAGCGTGTCTACAATGTGATTGACTAATACAAAATTATGTAATTTCGTAGGGGCAATGCCTTGTGCTTGCCCCCTCCGGGAATTTACACAAAATTCGCCGTGCTGCCAGAATTCAAAATCAGAAAATCGACAATCAAAAATCGAAATTCAAGTGAGCACACATGCTTGATGAATTCCAAAATTGGCTGACCCCTTCGAGCGAGGAATTGAGCGCGGAAGACGCGGAACGCCTCGCGCCGTACTTTACCAATGCGGACCGTTCCGTCGTCGCGCTGGTGAATCTGCCCGAAGTGGTCAAAGGCGCGTTGTTTTCACGCTACAGCCGTTCCGCCAAAGGCGTGCGGCGATTGTTCCTCGACGAATTTTTCAAAATCTCGAAGGTCTCGGAGACCTTTGAGGTTTCTACCGCCGACGCGCGCGCGCGCGCCGAAGCGTTTTACACGCGCGTGCTTTCCGATTATGGCGATGACTCGGTGGGCGAACTCGGCGGCGCGCACGTTGCCTTTCAAGAAGTTTCGCAGATCGCCGCCAAAACCATCGAAGACCATCGCCTCGGCTTGTCGTTTCTGGAAAAATCTTCGCGCTATGTGCCGTTCGACGACAAGGTGCACGGGCAGTATCGCTATTATCGCGACCGCAGTCTCGTCGCCTCGCGGTACGGCGCTGAGGTCATCGCGCATCTCGACGGTTTGTTTGACGCGTACGCCGCACTCTTGCCGCGCATGATGCACTATCTTGAAACCACGCACCCGGTTGACGAGATTGAATTTGAAAACGCGCTGACGGGCGAGGTCGTCCCGTTTGCCAAAATCGCCGATCCAGAATTCCAGCGCAGCGCGTCGTTTGCGTACAAACAAGCGACGCGCGCGCAGGCGTGTGATTTGCTCCGCTGTTTTTTGCCGATGGCGACGTTGACGAATGTCGGCGTGTGGGGCAATGGGCGCGCGCTGGAATATCTACTGCTCCATTTGCTCGCCGACCCGTTTCCAGAAAATCGCTGGCTCGGACGCGCAGGCGCGCACGAATTGGAATGCGTCATCGGTCCCTTCATCAAACGCGCGGACGACGACAAAGGCAAGCGACTGCAAGAGTATTTGCAAACGCGGCGGGAGAGGCAGAGCGAGTTGGCAAAGAAATTTCTGGGGGGCGAGATACGTGAAGCGTCAAACGTGAAACTGCCTGCCCTGAATGCAATGAAGGGTGAAACGTCAAACGTGAAACGTGAAACGTCAAACGTGAAACTGCCTGCCCTGAATGCAATGAAGGGTGAGACGTCACCCGTCACCCGTCACCCGTCACTCAAGGTGACGCTGACGCGTTTTGACACCGATGCGCTGGATGCCGTCGTCGCTGCGATTTTGTTTTCCGCGTCAGATTTACCAAAAGATTGCGTGATGGAACGCGTGCGCGAATTGTCGGAACAGGAAAAAGCGGAAATCGTGCACGGGTACGTCGGCGTGCGGGGAAATCGGCGGCACAAACCGGGGCGCGCGTTCGAGCACGCGCGGTATGAATTTGATTTACTCATCAATATCGGCGAATTCCGCGACTTGCAGCGGCATCGCATGGTGACGCCCAACCGTCAAGCGTACACCACCGCGCACGGGTACGACACGAGCGAACAAATCGAAGCGGTCCCTGAAATCCGCGACGCATATCGCGCCGCGATGGAACGCGCGGACCAGCTGTATCGGACGCTCGTGGACGAATATCCAAACGAAGCGCAGTACGTCGTGCCGTTCGGCTATCGCGTGCGGTACAACATTGAATTAAATCTGCGCGAGCTGTATCATTGGTGCGAGCTGCGGACGGCGGAGCAGGGGCATCCCGATTATCGTCTCACGAGCCAGCAAATGTATTACGCCGCGCGCGAGGTACATCCATTGTTGGTCGAAGGCATGACGTTTGTGAATCTGAATCCGAATCCGCCGATGAGCCGCCTGCGCGCGGAAATGCGGAGCGCGCGAAAACGAATGAGTGGGAGTATCGTATGAAAACATTTACCGCGTACGTGGAATGGGACCCTGAAACGAAATTGTATGTGGGCATCGTGCCTGGAATCACTGGCGCACATACGCAAGGTGAAACGCTTGACGAACTGCACGAGAACCTCAAGGAGGTCCTCGAACTCTGTCTTGAAGAATATGGCGCAGACCTGGAAGCCATGCCGCACTTTGTTGGTTTGCAGCAGGAGGAACTCTGAGCTCATGCCACCTATCCCACCCACTCCCAACCAATTCCCGCAATCCATCTATGGCATTCATGATGTCGAGGGCGCGAATTTTTTGCAGCAAAACAATTGCAGCGGTTGGCTCGTGCATTCGGTCAAGGTGTGGAGCGACGCGTCGCCCGATTACACGCCGCTCGTGAATGCGGGCTTGCGCGTGCTCGTGCGGCTCAACAACGGGTATGGCAGCGAAGGCACCATCCCCCCCCCCTCCGGCTATGACGCCTTCGCGCAGAAATGCGCGGAGTGGGTCGCGCAAACGCGCGGTGCGCAGTTATTCATTCTTGGCAATGAAATGAACATCAGCGCCGAGCGTCCGAACGATGGGAATGGTAATTCCCTGCCGATTTTACCGTCGGACTATGCAAGCTGTTTTCTGAAATGCCGCGCGGCGATTCAAGCCAAACCGGGGTTTGCGAATGCGAATCTGATTCCCGGCGCGACGGGACCGTACAACATCGAAACAAATTACGCGACAAATCCGACAGGCGATTGGATCAAGTACTTTCAAGACGTGCTCGCGGCGTTACAAAACCAATGCGACGGCATCGCAATTCACTGCTATTCGCGCGGTCAAAATCCCGGCGACGTGACCAACACGGATAAATTTCCCGCGCCGTATCAAAATAATTTTCGCGGTTTTCTCGCGTACCAAAATTTCATGCAGGCGATTCCCGCCGCAATGCGCCAACTGCCGGTCTATCTCACCGAAACGCAGCCGTTGATCAACGATGCGCCGAATTGGTTGGACGACGATACGGGGTGGGTGCGCGCGGTGTACACCGAAATCAATCGCTGGAATTCGATCTCAAGTAACCAACCAATTCAAGCGCTCGCAATGTTTCGCTGGCTGAATACGGACCCGCACTGGTGTTTCAGCACCAAGCCGAATGTGTTGAATGATTTCCGCGCCGCCATCGCGCAAAATTTCAAGCTGCGCTTGCCGGGCGGCGCACAACCGGGGCAAACGTTGGAGCAAGCGACGCTGGCCGCGGCAAAATCAAAACCGTGGATGCCCGTCAACAACACCGCGGCATTGTGGAAATTCGCCAAAGCGAACGGCTTGCAAGACCAACAGACCGACGAGTTGAGCATGACGTTTAACGGCGAACAGTACATTGTCCAAGTGTTTAATCTCGGCATCGTGTACGTCAAGGTCGGCGATTGGGGCAATATCAAGGTGATTCCCAAGTAAAACAAAACGGCGTCCTGCGACGCCGTTTTGTTTTCAATGAAATTCTAACCACCAATCCAACAAGCCCCCGCACACAAACAAGCCCAACACAATCATTCCCACCAACAGCGCGGCGGAACAACCTTGCATGCGGTCGGCGCGCCGCCAGGTGGCGCCGAAACCGCGCACCGTCGTCGTACACAGCACGCGCTGAAGGATCATCACCTCGACGATAGCGATGACTGCCCCGACGATCACAATCCACCGCGCGAACAACACCGGCGAAAACGCGCCGCTCAACCACAAGCCGCCCGCGACCAGCAGCGCAATCACAATCCCGCTGCCCGACGCGAGCAGCAGGGTTTGACGCAATAATTCGGAACGATTGGACATGGTTACTGCTCCATTCTAAAAAAATGCCGAACGCTGCGCGATACAAACTTTCGCAACGTTCGGCATCGAATGTTTGAAAATAATCGAATCGCGTTTATTGCCCGCTGGTGCTGCTGGGTGTTGGAATTGTCGCGGTCGGCGAAATCGGCGTTGTCGGCAGTTGCAGCAGCGGTGTCGCATTGCCGTCGGTGATGAGCGTCGTCGGCAGCGCGCCGTTCCACTTGCTGCTGAAAATGTATTGAATGTATTGCGGCGCTTTCGCCAATTGTTCGTTGACGAGCAAGATGTACTGTGCTTCCGCTTCACCTTGCAAAATGCGTACTTTTTTCGCGCCTTCTGCGGTTGCCACACTCGCCAATGCTTCGTTCTCGGCTTTTTGTTTCAGGAACGCGGCTTGCTGCGCCTGCTGCTGCGCATTCACTTTGTCCGCAATCGCCTTGGCAAGTTCGGGCTGCAAGTACACTTCGCCCGCGAGAAAACTGTCCACTTCGATGAACTGGCTTTCCAGATTCTTTGCCAACAGGTCCTTGACTTGATTGGCGAATTTGAGACGGTCAACGCCGTAAATCGCTTCATAGCTCATCGTGCCGCAAATGTACGTAATGGCGGAACGCACTTCGCGCCGCACCACGAGGTCGGCTACATCATTGCCCGATTCATCGGTGAGCGGAACATCGGGACGTAAAAAGTACAAATTCCCGGCTTTGTCCGGCATCACACGCCACAAGGTCGAAGAATCAATGTTCACGCGCACCCCGGCAATGTCGTTGCACTCGACAGAATCATCGCCGACCACGCGCCCCTCTTGTGACCGCCGCACCATCGTCAAGGTTTGCTGCGCGAGCGGATATTTTGCCACGCGCTGTGTCAGCGGGTTCACCAAAAAGAAGGTGCCTGTCGGCACTTGACGAAACTGTGTCGTCTGCCCCGGCTGCGCGCCGACGCTGTAATCCACCACAATCGCCGTAAAGCCGGGATCCACGCGCTGAACTGCCGCCGAAGCGAGCAGCAGGACTACACATGCTACCAACAACACAACCACAATCGTTACGATTCGACCAATCGGCATTTTTATCCCTCCACGAAAGGCGGGGGGGATCCCATCGTCCCCGCCGCGTCCACTGCTTCCCCGTCCGCGAAAAACACTCATTTGTTTACCTCCCTGAACTCGCCGTCTACAACATCGGTGTGTGTATCCGGCACAATAATCTCAGAATCGGTTTGCGCGACCCGTCTCCAAATTGCAGAACTCATCGCAGTGAGCGCGCGCATCCATAACGGGGCGGTCAAGAGCATCACGAGCGCGACCAAACAAGTAATGCCGAGCACTGCGGCTTGTACGCCATACATACGTTACTCCTCGCGCGCGGTCCTGCGGGCGCGTCTCCAACTCATCATGCACTTTTGAAAGGCGCGCTCAATTTCATCCGGTGCATAACCCAAACTCAACGCGCGCGTCACGCTCTCGTCGAGTAAATGTTCCAAATTGGCACAATTGTTTTACGCCAATGCGGACACCTCGTTACAACGCGCCAAAGCGAAACGCCTGTCGCATTCTTTACGCGGCAGACTTTTTCTTAATTGGACTGATCCTGCCGGGCGATTTTATGCATCGCGTTTAACGCAATCTCGATGCTCTGCTGTTCGCCGCGCCGAAATGATTCTGCGCCCCACGCCGGTTTGATCTCGGTGGGCGTGCCGTCGGTCGCAAAAATCGCGCCGGTGCGCCAGCCGCGAAATTGCCCGACGATGTACAATGTATCGCTTTCCATTTCGACGGAAAGCACGCCCGCTTTTGCCATTTCCGCGCGTCCTTCTTTGGGCGCGTAAAACGCATCGCCCGCCGCGCCGATGCCGAGATGTACCGGCGCCTGCATTTCGGCTGCGGCATCCACCAACGCGCGCGTGACCTCAAATGTCGGCACGGCGGGATAGTGCAGCGGCAAGTACGCATTGCCCGTACCGCCCAAACGCACCGCGCCTGTGGAAATAATGACATCGCCCGGTCCGAGATGGGGCTGCACCGCGCCGCACGAACCGACGCGAATAAACGTATCCGCGCCCATGTGCGCCAATTCTTCGAGCGCAATCGCGACGGTCGGTCCACCCATGCCGGTCGCGCACACGGTCATGAACACGCCTTGATAGTATCCCGAAAAAACGAGATAGCCGCGACTATCGGTGACAAATTTCGGGTCCTCGAAATACCCCGCGATACGCTTTGCGCGCGTGTGATCGCCGGGGGTGAAACAATAACGCGAGATTTCGGCGGGATCGCATTTGATATGAAATTCCATGGTGGGATTTTTGCCCTTTTGACTTGCGTGCCAACTCGTGACAGAATCAACCCACTATGGCAACCGACTCTACCAAATCCCAAGCGCAAGTGCAACCTCAAACCATCACTGTGCGCGGCTATGTGCTCGTGCTCGTCAGCACCATGCTCATGTCCACGACGGGCATTCTCATCAAATTTCTGCTCGTGGATTATAAAATCGAACCGCTCGCGCTCGCATTTTTGCGCGTCCTCATCGTCGCGAGCGCGATGGGACTGGGCTTGCTGCTGTTCCAGCGTTCCTTTTTCAAAATCCAAATGCGCCACTTGGTCTATTTTGTGCTGATGGGCATTCTCGGCGTTGGGATGCACCAACTGTTGTGGGTCAATTCGGTGCGGCTCAACGGCGCGGGCATCGCGACCGTGCTTGTTTATATTCAGCCAACCATTGTGGCGCTGATTTCGATTCGCTTTCTCGGCGAGACGCTCGACCGTAACAAAATCATCGCGCTCGTCTTGACGCTGCTGGGAATCATTTTGGTCGCGCAAGTGTACAAGCTCGATGCCTTGAACGTAAACGGCGCAGGAATTTTGGTGGGCATTGGCACGGGCTTGACGTGGGCTTCGTACGCGCTGCTGGGGCGTTATACCGCTATGCGTTATCCCGCGTGGACATCGCTGTTTTACGCGTTCTTGTTCGGGATGTTGTTTTTGCTGCCGCTGCAAATTTTTGTGCAAAACACATTTTCGCTCGGCGCGCAGTGGAACGGTTGGGCGATTCTGCTTTTTCTTTCGCTTGGTCCCACCCTCGGCGGTTTTGGTTTATACACCATCGGTCTGTCCCAAGTGCCCGCGAGTGTGGTAACGCTGATTGGCACACTCGAACCGGTGTTTACCATCGTCACGGCGTTTTTTCTGTTCCACGAAGTGCTCGACGTACCCCAACTCATCGGCGCGGGTTTGATTTTGTTCAGCGTTGTTTTGCTGCGCCCGAAAACGTCAACCGAAACCTTTGATTCGTAACCCGCCCAGACCTGACACTGCACATTACAGTGCTGCGCTACAGCACCTCAATCGAGCCCCCACTTTTTCGCGGCAAGATTTTACCGCGTTGACAGCCAACCAATTCCGCGTAGAATTGTACCTGCTAGTACCTTGGTACTAGCCGCCTCGAAAGCTAATGCTGTCTTGAACCCCTTCTTTGCTCCTTTCTTGTCTCTCTCGCAATTTTTGTTTCGCGTGCGGTCTGCAAACTCTTTACCAAGATCTCAAGCACGTGCACAGAGTACATAACGGATTCTGTGCACGCGGCAACCCAGGGGAGACGAGGGACCTGACTCTGCGAGAATTCAATCGCTGATTCAATTGCTCGCGTGCCGGCGCACTGGAGACCGCTGCTTGGTTTCCCGCGGCGAACCCCTGAAAGGAGGTGTTTACGTAAAATAGCGTCGGCAAATGAATTTCGAACGACAACATACCTTTCATCGAAACGGCAATCCCACCATGAGGTGGGGGCGCAAAATTAGGTTTTGCCCCAAAAAGCAGAACCTTTCAAAAAGGAGATGAAAATCATGAAACTCATCGTAGCCCTTGCGCTTGCGCTGCTTCTGATGGTTAGCATTTCCGGCAGCACGGGCGCGGTGACGGACGGAGTGCTGGATGGTGAAGGACACCCGTATGTTGTTTTGCTGCTCATGGAAGTTGGCGGTCAGCCTGCTTTTCGATGCAGTGGAACACTACTTTCTGCCACGGTGCTTTTGACGGCGGGGCACTGTACCAATAACTTTCCCGGCTCGCCCTATACCGGCATGCGCGTCTTTACGGAATCGGACGTGCAAGCTGGCATCGGCACAACCAACAACTATCCATTGGCAGGACCGAACAGCATAGAAGCCGTTGCCTGGGCGGCTCATCCGTTGTATGAGACCGCTCCGTTCTTTGTCCATGATGTAGGTGTGGTTATCCTCCAAGAGCCCGGGTTCGTGTTGTCCGAATACGGGACACTTCCGACGGTGAACCAATTTGACGCATTCAAGACAAAACGCGGTTTGCAAGATGTTTCCTTCACGGCGGTCGGCTATGGTCTGCAGGAAAGCTTCCCGGACGCGGCGTCGTGGAAGGAACACAACAGCCGAACACGCTATGTTGCTTATCCCCGTCTGCTCCAGATTAACGTTCCCGGCTTTACAGGCGACTTTTCTATGCTGCTATCGAACAACCACAACACTGGTGGCACGTGTTTTGGCGACTCGGGCGGTCCCAATTTTTTGGGTGACAGTCGCGTTGTTGCAGGAATTACCTCTTTTGGGATCAATGGCAACTGCGCTGGCACCGGGGGTGTGTTCCGCACAGACCGACAGGATGTTCTGGATTTCATTAACAGTTACCTGAACCCATAAACACACGAGCACCGAGAAAAGACGGCGGACTCTAACGGGTCCGCCGTTTCCTATTTGAAAAACGTGCGTGTTACCGCGCCCGCGCGATGCTGCCCTCGATGAGAATGCGATGAAATGCTTCCGCATATTCGACGCCGATTTTTTCCCCGTCGGCGCGCGCAGTGGCAAGAACATGGGCGATGTTTTGTACGTCGCCGACGCTTTGGCTTGCATGTAATTTTAATGCGGCAACGCGCGTTTCAATAAAATCTGTCACATCCACGAAATGGTTCGGCGCATCGGTGTTGAATAACCACAATTCGGGCGTCGCCCACGCGTTCGAATTTTCCGCGCGTGCATAATACAGCGGCATTTTCGCCGCGATGCGCGCATCGAGCGCAACCACGCCGCATGCGCGATGATCGGGATGCAGTTCGTCGCGTTTCCACGGATCGAACGTCAACAAAATATCGGGCTGATATTTGCGATACAGCAGCGCGAGACGTTTACGCAATTCCAGCGTCGGCTGCAATTCGCCGTCGGGCACGCCGAGATAAACAATTTCGCGCACGCCCAACAGCTGGCGGGCGGCCTCTTGTTCGCGCACGCGGGCGCGTTCCAATTCGTCTGGGTCGGTCAGCGGGTCGTACGAACCTTTTTCGCCGCGCGTGCAAATCACGAACGTAATTTCCGCGCCCTCGCGCGCGAGTTTCGCAAGCGTGCCGCCGCAATACCATTCCGCATCGTCGGGATGCGCTTCGACCACAAGAATTTTTGGGGACATATTTACTCGAACTCCAAGAAGTGAAAACGCCACGCGTCCAAATCCACAAACAAACCGCCCTCACTCAATTGATTGCCGTCGCGTAGGAACACATCGCCGTTCAGCAAGTCGGACAGACGCCAGACGCGCGCCCTCAAATCTTGCCATGGAGTTTGAACCATGCCTTGCGCGCGGTGTGCTGAGAAATTGACGACGACCATGACGCGCTGCTGCGCGCGCCGCCATGCCCACGCGACCAAATTCTGAAAGCTGGCATTGTCGCTCCAACCATAGCACCGGCACAGTTGCCATTCGCCCGCGTGAAACAAATCCGGTTGGACCGTTTTCAACAGCGCGCGATAAAACAGTTCCAAATCATAATCGCGCGTTTCGGGCGCACGGCGCGCGAGAAAGACCGGCAGCTTGACGCGCCGCCCCTCGAATTGTCCTTCGTAAAATAATTTCGCGCCGGGCAACGTCGCCATCACGATCGCCGCCGCGCGTTCGCGTGGTGCTGCAAATACCGCCGCAGCGCGGGGTTCGTCATGATTTTCAATAAAGCGCACGAGCTTTCTTTGATAGTCCAATCCCGCTTCCAAATGTTGGCGCACGCTCGCCGCATCCGCACCGGCGAGGCGGTCATACAAGCGTTTGTCGTAGCAATAGTCAAAGCCCAGTTGCATCAACGCGTATTCGCGGTCCCAATACGCTTCGGCGATGAAGAGCACGTCGGGATATTTTGCTTTGACCGCGGGTACGAGTTCCTGCCAGTATTCGGTTGCGGGAGACGCGCCCGCGCGCTCGCCCCACGTGCGCGCGAAAATATCGTTGAGCAGCAGCATCGCCATATCGCAGCGCATCCCGTCACACTGCGCCGCGATGGTATTCACCGTTTCGATTGCCGCCGCGCGCTGTTCCGCACCGAACACATTTAACTGTACTACGTCGCGCCACGGCGCAAAGTGCGGGTCGCGCCCGTTCGCCAAGATGTTGCCGTGGCGCTCGACAAATTCTTGCGGCGCACGCGTCAAATCGTCCGGCGTACCGCGAATAAAATACTCGGGGTGTCCCGTCACCCACGCGTGATCGAGTGCGACATGATTGGGCACAAAATCGAGCACGAGTTTTATGCCCCGCGCCGCGAGCTCTGCCCGCGCCCGCGCCAATCCTTCCGCGCCGCCCAGTCGCGCATCCACGACATACGCGCGCACGCAATACGCGGAACCCACATTGTCCTCGCTGCGGTAATCGGGCAGCGCGCGGCGGAATTCGTCTTGCAGCGCCGCGTCCGCATTGGAAACGACGATGCCTGCCGGGCTGCGTTCCCACACACCCATGAACCACACGGCGTCCACGTTCCACTGCGCGAGCGCGTCCCATTCCTGCGTGGGAATGCTGCCGAGCGTCAGCGGTTGGCGATACTTGGCGCGCAATTCACCCAGCCAGACCCAGGTGTTGATTTCATAAAGAACGGGATGTTTACGCCATGTCATAAAGACCCTTCATGGAAACTTGATGTATTTATGATGAGTCGTCAACAACTCATCCAACATTTTTTCCGCCGCGACATAACTTGGCACTAACGGATCGAGCAACAACGCTTGCAGCGCGGCTTGACGGTCGCCGTGGACTGCCGCTTCCACTACACGGTCTTGAATCGCAACCTGTTGATTCAGCACTGCCGTAATCGCTGCGGGCAACGGCGGCACGCGTAATGGTGTAACTCCTGCGCCGCTGATGACGGCGGGCACTTCGACAACCGCCCAATCGGGCAGCCCCGGCAGCGCGCCATTGTTTACCACATTCACATTCAATTCGTACGCGTTCAAATTATTCAACAGCGCGGCGGCGACATTCACGCCGCGCTCGCCGGATTCTGCGTGCAAAAATTCATCGCGCAGCGCGTTGTCGGTCGCCGCGCGTTCGACGCGCGCCTCGAGGTCGGCGCTCAACGCGGCGCGACCTTCAAAATCGTAACCCTGCAAATCACTCGTCTCGTACGCGTACGCAAAATACTCTCCGACATGTCCATCGCCCGTATCGGGAAACAGACCGAACGCGTGATACAACCGCCGCGTCAACGGTTCCCAGTCCGCAGGCATATCTTCCAAGCGCGCGCGAAATTCGGGATACAAATCGCGTCCCGTCGCTTTGTCGCGCAGGTCGTACATCCACGTCAGGTGGTTCAGTCCCACTTGCTTCAAATCAATTCGCGTTTTCAATTCGCGCACGATGCTGGCTTGAGGAAAATGTTCGTGCACGACCGGCGTCATGCCCAACACCTGCCCGACGCGCGAAAACCCTTTGTTGATTTGATGACACATCCCAATCGTTTTGATTTTGGTGTAACGCGTCACGCCCAGACAGACACGCGAAAGCGGGTTCACATAATTGATGAGGTATGCGTCGGGCGCGCGCTGTTCCATTTCGCGCGCAATGCCCAACACGAGCGGAATCGTGCGCAGCGCGTGCGACATGCCGCCCGGTCCGCCGTTTTCGCCCAAGACGTGTCGAATCCCGTAGCGGAACGGAATCTCCCAATCCAATTTCCAGCGTTCCAAACGATCCACTTCGAGTGAAGCAAACACAAACTGCGCGCCCTCCAACGCGCGGCGATAATCGCTCACGCTTTCGATATGAAACGGTCTGCCCGTCGCGTCGTTCATGCGTTCGGCAAGCCGCTGCACGCGCGCCAATTTTTCCGCGTTCACGTCGCACAAAACGAGCGTGCTGTCCAAAAACATTTCACGCTGTTGAAAAAAATCGGCGATGGTGCTGACCCCAAAACTGGTGCTGCCCGCGCCGATGAGGAGGATTTTTGTCTGTCCCATTTCTTGTACGTTTATAACCCGGACAAGCTGCGCCAAATAGGAAACCGCGAATCTACGCGAATCTACGCGAATAAAGGGAAAGATTCGCGTAAATTCGCGTAGATTCGCGGTTGGAAAATGCTAGCTTTTCGAGTCGGGACTTCATTGGCTGGATAAGGATTGGAATTTCCGTGATAATAGCACGAAATCGAATTTCGCGTCGCACAGAGAAAAGCCTTGCCCCAAAACGCGCTTGACCATTCGCCTATGCGCCTGTTACAATTTCGGCATGTTGACCACCCGCCGCGTTCTGGAAACTTTCAAGCAAATCGGCATAACACACGTCGTCGGCTTGCCCGACAATTCCACCGCCGCGCTGTTTCACGCGCTCGCGGACGATCCCGATATTTATCTCATCACCGTCACGCGCGAAGGCGAAGCATTCGCGACGGCGGCGGGTTTGTGGATTGGCGGACAAAAACCGCTCGTCGTCATCCAAAATACCGGACTGTTGGAATCCGGCGACGCGCTGCGCGGCGCGTTGATTCGCATGCGCATTCCGGTCGTTTGTCTCGTCAGCTATCGCGGCATAAAATCACTGCCCAATCCGCCCCCCCCCCTCACGCCCGATGAATTGTCGCGCCGCGAGGTAGATTCTGTCGCCGCCTTGCTCGAACCGACGCTGCGTGCGTGGAACCTTTCGTATGAACTCGTCGGCGACAACAGCGACCTGGAAAAAATTGTCGCGGCGCAACAGCGCGCGCTGCAAAATAACTTTCCGCACTTCATCCTCATTGCCGACACAATTCGATGACTGATAACTGATTACTGATGACTGGTCACTGATTACTCATGACTGCTCATTGATTGGCGATTACCCCATGCTCACCCAAGCCGAATTTCTCCAACCCCTCGCGCGTCGCCGCGCCGACCAAATCGTCGTCAGCACCATGTCGCTTGTGCGCGCGTGGGGGCGGCTCTCGAAACACGAACTCGATTTTGCGTTTGCCGACAGCGCGATGGGACACGCGCAATCGCTCGCGCTCGGCATCGCGCTCGCGCAGCCGCAGCGCCGCGTGCTTTGTCTCAATGGCGACGGCAGTATGCTCATGTCGCTCGGTTCGCTCGTCACGATTGCCCAGTGCCGCGCCCGCAATTTGATTTTATTTATCGCGCAAAACAACACGTACGAAGTGACGGGCAACCAAAACATTCCCGGCGCGGGCGCGGTGGATTTTCACAACATCGCGTTGGCGTGCGGTTTCCCCGCCGCGTTTCATTTTTCCGACGCGCGCGAGTACGAAGCCCAGTTGGACAAATTGCTGCACCTCCAGGGTCCCATCCTGATTTCTGTACGTCTCGAGCCCGGTCACGAACCACCCCCCAATCGCAAGCAAACCGAAGACACGCCGTATTTGCGTGGGAGTCTGGCTGATAGTGTACATCGCCTACATGACGTGTTGATGAGGACTGAGTAATGAGGACTGAGGACTGAGAAGGAGGGCAAGCGAATATACATCGTATGATTCTTTAATGGAGATGGGAGCTGAGGATTTGAAGTGATGCGAGGCAAGACCAAATTTCCACAACAAAGCTCAAATGGAGGAAAATGCAATGACACACAAAGTCGAAAAGTTTGAAGATTTGGTCGCATGGCAAAAAGCGCGTGTGCTGACCAAAGAAATTTACACCGCGACGCGGAAAGGGGCACTGCGACGTGACTATGGATTGAGCGGACAAATGCAGCGCGCTTCGGTCTCGATGATGTCAAACGTTGCCGAAGGATTCGAACGCGGCAAGCGCGGCGAGTTTCATCAATTTCTCTCAATCGCCAAAGGTTCTTGCGCCGAGACACGTTCTCTGTTATATGTTGCCTTTGATTGCGAGTATCTCGAACAGTCCGAATTTGATCGTTTGATGTCGCTTGCGCAAGAGGAAGCACGTATCATTGGCGGCCTGCGCGCCGCCGTTGAACGACAACGCGACAGCAATCGTTAACCTACTCGGTCCTCAGTCCTCATCACTCGAATTCCTATGCCTCTACTCGATTTAGACTTGTACCGCACCGAAGTCTCTGTTTCGATTTCCCCGCGCGTCCGTTTGAGCGTGGTGGATGCGGGACCGCGCGATGCGGAACACACGATTTTATTCATTCACGGTTTCGGCGGACATGCGCTGCAATGGGAAAAACAACTGGCGCGGTATGCCGAAAAATATCGCGTCATCGCGCCCGACGTGCGTGGGCACGGGCTGAGCGATCATCCCGATTCCCTGTACACGATGCAAGAACATGTCGGCGATTTGGAACGCCTCGCAGAACAGCTAAAGTTTCCACCAAAATTCGTGCTCATCGGTCACTCGTTCGGGGGCGCGATTGCCGCGTCGTTCACCGCGCAAAATCCATCGCGCGTGGAAAAACTGATCGTCATCGGCACCGCGTCCAGTTTCAAATTGGGCTTTGCACAGGACCTGATCACGCGCCTGCCGACGGAATGGGCAGAACCGCTGCGCAAACGTTTGCCGATCATATACAATGCGCCCTTTTTTGTCATGAAGCGCATGTATCTCGATGCGGTTTCGCAGTGGAACGGCAAGGAGGTCTTGCCCAAAATCAACGTGCCGGCGTTGGTCATTCTCGGCGTGCGCGATTTGGTGTTCGAGCGGTCGCGTTACGAAGAGGTTGCCGACCTGATTCCAAACGCGCAGCTGGCGAAAATTCCGGTCTCGGCGCACATGGTACAATTGGAGCGCAGCGACGCGGTGAACCGCGCGATCCAACGTTTCATCGGCGGCGAATCGGTCTCGTGGCGGGAGGGCCGCCGCGCCGCAAAAATGAACCTGCTGCAAAAACGCCCGTGGCTGCTGCACTATGAAGATGATGTGCCGTACACGCTGAATTATCCGACGCAGCCCCTGTTTACGTTTTTGGACATTGCCGCGCGCCGTTTTCCCCACGCGACCGCGACGCTGTTTTACGGCAGCACGTTGACGTATCGCTCGCTGCGGCGGCAAGTGAATCGCTTTGCCAACGGTTTGACCGCGCTCGGCATCAAAAAAGGGGACCGCGTCGCGCTGCTCTTGCCGAATTGTCCGCAGTTTGTGATTGGCTATTACGGCGCGCTGAAAGCAGGCGCGGTCGTCGTCAATTTGAATCCCTTGTCCGACCCGCGCGAACTCGCGCATCATCTCGCCGATTCCGGCGCGCGTGCCATCCTTGCGCTGCACCAGGCATATCCTCAAATCTCCCGGCTCCAATCTCCTCCTCTGGAACACATCATCCTCACCGGGCTGGACGAATACGTTTCCCAAGTGCGCCGCTATCTTTTGCGCGGGCGCAATCTTTTGCCGCCGACGCCGGTGCTCGACAAAACACCCCCCCCCGGCGTCCACTATCTACAAAAGTTTCTCGATCAATCTACCAAAGACACGCCGCTCGTGGACGTGTTTCCCGACGACCTCGCGCTGATTCAATACTCGACCGGCACGACGACGCTGCCCAAAGGCGTCATGCTCACGCACGCGAATTTGGTCGCCAATACCATGCAGCTGCGTCACTGGTTGCCCGACGTGACCGAAGGGCAGGAACGCATTCTGACCGCGCTGCCGCTCGCGCATTCGTACGCCATGACGACGGCGATGAACTTTGCGTTTTCGATTGCCGGGGCAATGGTTTTGCTGCCGCCGGTTCAAACGGGGTTGATGCTCGCAGCGATTCAATCGTATCACCCTTCGATTTTCCCCGGCGTGCCGAGTCTGTATCTGGCGATCAATCAATTTCCTAACGTGCGCAAATTCGGCGTGAGATTTATTCGCGCGTGCCTGTCGGGCGCCGCGCCGCTGCCCCTCGAGGTGCAAGAGGCGTTTGAAAAAATTACACGCGGGCGTTTGGTCGAAGGATACGGTTTGACCGAAGCGAGTCCCGTCACGCACGCGAACCCGATTTTTGGCGACGCGGCGCCGGGCACGATCGGTTTGCCGCTGCCCGACACGGACGCGAAAATTGTTGACATGGAAACGGGTTGGGACTTGGCGACGGGTGAAATCGGCGAACTCGTCGTGCGTGGTCCGCAAGTGATGAAAGGGTATTGGGAAAATGCGGCGCAAACCGAACGCGCGTTACGCGACGGTTGGCTGTACACGGGCGACATTGCGCGTATGGACGAAGAGGGGTATTTCACGTTCATTGACCGCAAGAGCGATTTGATTCACAAAAACGGTCAAACGATTTTTCCGCGCGACATTGAAGAAGTCCTGTTCGAGCACCCCAAAGTGAGCGAAGCGGCGGTGTTGGGAATTCCAGTAGAGAACGTTCGCCGCAACGTTCTGGACGGCGACGAACGGGAGGCGAGAGACGAGACACGAGACACGAGACACGCGACACGAGAGATGAGACACGCGACACGCGAGGCGAAAGGCGAAATCATCAAAGCATACATCGTTGCGCGGCGCGGCGAAAAACCGACTGCCGACGAAATTCTAAAATTTGCGCGCTCGCGTCTGCCGGAACTCAACGTGCCCGATGCAATCGAATTTCGCGATGCTTTGCCCAAAACGTTCGTGGGTAAGGTGTTCAAGCGAAAGTTGTTGGAGCAGGAAAAGCAGTAACTTGGGACACAGATACATTAGTGCTATCATTTTGAAACATGGCAACACGCGACATTTATCACGAAACCGTCAAGAAAGCACTGGTGCGAGACGGCTGGACAATTACGCATGATCCGTTTCCGCTTGTCTATGGCATACGCCGGCTTTACGCCGACCTTGGCGCAGAAAAACTTGTAGCCGCAGAAAAATCTGACCATAAAATCGTCGTCGAGGTCAAGAGTTTTATCGGTCCCTCCGAAGTGGCGGATTTGCAGGAAGCCTATGGCGCGTATGAAATGTATCGCAAGATTTTGCAAGAGCTTCATCCCGACTGGCAGCTGTACTTGGCAGTGCCGCGTGATGCTTACGACGGCATCTTTAGCGAACCACTCGGAGAGTTGATGGTCAGAGCCGAAATGAGTTTGATCGTTTTCGATCCGAATCGGGAGGTGATTGAAGAATGGATACCGTAGCCCATTATCGTGATCTGATCAAACAAGTCATTCGCGGTCATGCAAAATACAAACCGGCATTTGGCGACGTGCGCACTGAAACGATTTTTGATCAAGCTCAAGACCACTATGAATTAACACAAGCGGGCTGGGACGGTTTGCGTCGGATTGAAGGCACGGTAATTCACATTGACATTATCAATAGCAAAATCTGGATTCAACACGATGGGACCGAGTATGGCGTCGCGCGTGAATTAGAGGAACTCGGCGTTCCGCGCCATGACATCGTCCTTGCTTTCCACGCTCCGAGTAAGCGACCCTTTACGGGCTATGCCGTCAGTTGATACGCGCATTTCTGTTCTCGACGACCGCGCGCGTTGGAACAAAAAATATCGCGGCGCACAGGCGCCGCGCCGCGTCAACAAACGTTTGACGCGTCTCGCCCATTTATTGAAACCGGGACGCGTCCTCGACCTCGCGGGCGGCATGGGGCAAAACGCGCGTTGGCTCGCAGAACAATCCGCGCAGTGGCGCGTCGTCGTGAGCGACATTTCCGACGAGGGGTTATCCCACGCCGCGCCATATCTGCCCTGCGTTCTTGCCAACGCGTGCGCGCTGCCTTTTCCCCCGAACATTTTCGACACCATTCTCTGCACCCGCTTTTTCGACCCCCGAGTAAATTTCGCCGCCTTGCTCGCGCCCGGGGGCACCGTTTTCTTTGAAACTTTTACCGTCGCCGACCAAAGATATTATCCCGCGTTCAATCCTGCGCATCGTTTCGACCCCGCCACCATCCCTGCCTATTTTGCCAACCTCGAACTTCTCCACCTCCAAGAAACCGACAACGGACACCGCGCCTATGTCACCGTGATTGCGCGCAGAGGAGCGCGGATAGCAGATGGTGAAAACACCTTCCAGTTACGATAGAGTCATCGCCGCAAGGCGGATTTTCCGATTCGTTTCTGCGTCTGTTTCGCACGAAAATGCAGTATAATCTTCCAAACAAGTTGATTGTGCCGTAGCAATATGGTCTATGATAACGGAGATTATGCAGTGAAAGCTGACCTTTCGCTGAAATTTTCGCTGTAATCGCGAATTTCCTGATAATCTCAGCAATGAACCCTGAGCCTAAATTTCGCACCTTAACAATCGGATAGCGCACAGAAAGTTGCCTTGTGAGCGTGTTTACCCCAGTTGGCAGCAGTTTGAGCTGGTCCAGCCAGCGCGGGAGGTGCTTGCACCAGCGACTTGAGAGGTTCTACATCCG
>JACQWQ010000240.1 GCA_016209205.1 Chloroflexota bacterium | reverse complement strand
TTTGACCCTTCATTCCATTCAGGGCAGGCAGTTTCACTTTTCACGCCATCTGCCATCTGCCATCCGCCATCCGCTATCTGCTGTGTTTCCTCCACATCAATCAGATTTGGCACGACGCGCAATGTTTTTTCGGGCACGATACCGCGCAATGTTCCCGCCACAAAATCGCTCACCGCAATCACCGCGTCGGATTGCTGCAACGCACGTTGGCGTCGCCGCAATTCGCGTTCGACGAGCGGAACAACGGGCTGCATGAAATTTGCCGCGCCGCGGTATTTTTGTTTCAAACAGCGCGTGATTTCGCCGCCGCGACAGATCGGACAAATCGCTTCGTCGCGCCACAGCGTGCCGTACAGACACACCGTCCAATAATCGCGCACGGTGCTCACGACGGGCACACGCGCAATTTTTTTCGCGGCGACAGCGGCGGAAATCGAAAGGACGTGCTGCGCATGAAGGACGTCGAACTCGCGCGCACATTCGGCAAGATACGCGCTGAATGTTTTTTCCAACGCGCGGGTGCGCTGCCACGCGCGCAGCCCGGGCACATTGCTCGCGCGATATCCGACCTCGACGACAGTGAGCCCTTCGTACACGCGCGTTTGCGTTCCGACGATGCCAAGTTTCGGGAGTGCGACTTGGACGCGATGCCCGCGTTGTGCCAGCGCGCGCGCCAGATAAAATGTGCTCCATCCGCTGCCGCCGCTCTGGGGCGGAAAAACGTCAGTGGCAAAGAGAATGTTCACTGCGACGAATCGGTGGGCGCAGCCGGCGCGGTGTGCAGCATTTCGGAGGTTTGATATTCGCGCGCAGCCGCATGGCGTCGTTTGCTAAACCAGACAAAACCACCCGGCAAGCTGGTGACGACGACAATGACGTGAAAGAGCAGCGACATGGCAAGCGCGCGCTCTTCGGGCACGGCGACGAGTCCGAAAAAGAAAACGACCGCCGCTTCTTTGGGCCCGAGCCCGTTGAACGAAATCGGAATCAAAAGCACAAAGGCAATGAGCGGATTAAACAAGAGGAACGCGAAAAAACTGACATGCGTAATGCCGACGGCGCGCCCGACGAGAAACCATACCAGCGCGGTGACGACGACAATCGTCATCGAAAGCAAAACGTTCAAAGCGAGCGCGCCATAGCGAAAGCGATATACTTGAAGCGCGCGATAGATATTTTGTGCCATCGGCTTGACGCGTTTCGCGGGACCGATTTCAAACAGCACCGCGACGCGTCGCGCAATACGACGACTGAACAATGCCGCACACAATGCGAGAAACGCGCTCGCGGCGATCACGGTTGCGACCTCGATTTGTTCCAGCGTATGCGCCTGCGCCAGCATCACGGTCGCCAATGCCGCAGTGACGACCGCCGCGGAAAAGAACGCGCACATTCCCATCAAGCGATCTACCAACACTGAAATCGCGGCGGCTTCGGCGCGTCCCTTGGTCACGCGCGCCAAATCGTACGCGCGGACCACGTCGCCGCCAATGTTGGACGGCAAGACATTGCCAAAGAACAAGCCCATCAACGAAAACGACAACAGCGCACCGAGTGACGCGTCAATGTCCTGCGCCTTGACGAGAATGCGCCATTTCATCGCGCCGAGCACAATCGCAAAAAAATACAGCGCCGTTCCCAAGAACAGCAGCGGCAAATTGGCTTCGGCAATAATTCCCATCACCGAGCGCAAATCTACCCGCGTCAAAATAAATGCGAGCAGTCCGACGGTGACGAGAATTTTTAGAACGGTTACGAAATTCTGTTTCATAAGGTAGTGCACTATTGCACTTATTTGGTCGGCGGTTTGACGGGGTCAACACTGCGCTCGACCTGTTTCGTCGTCCACGCAATGTCCCATACTTCGTGCTTGCGTCCTTTGACGTAATAGTCATACGTGCCGAGCAAACGCGCGAGGCCTTCCACCATCGCGAGTGTGAAGAGTGTATAGATCAGGCGCACCGCTTTCCACATTTCATCCCGCGCAATACGCGACACGCGCAAGTTGTCCATCGAGGAAACTTTGTAGCCGTACTTGTGGACGAGGTGCAAATGCCCCGCGTAATTGCGGCGGCGCTGCATGATAAATTCGCCCAAGGTATCGGGCCCACTGTTATACACCACTGCATCGGGCGCGTAGCGCACTTCCAACCCGCGCTTGATGACCAACGCTTCGACGAACGCCTCGTCCATTGCGACATCCGGCGGCAAATGCGTAAACACCTTGCGAAACGCAATGAGCTCGCCGAGACGCGGAATTTCCAGACACAGTTCGTGCTCCATCTGCAAACGCAAATGTGACATGTAACCGACGATGTGATCGGGCACGTTCGTCGGGATTTTCTGCGCGCCGGTCATGCCCACTTTTGGATCGGCAAACAGTTTGACCAGATTTTCAACCGTCGTCGGACCGGGAATCGTGTCGCCGCTTTCGATCACACAAATATCTTCGCGCGCGTTTTGTAAAAACAGATTGATCGCGGACGTTTTGCCCTCGCGGTTCACCTGCTCGAACAATTTCACGCGCGGGTCGCGCGCTTCATACTCGCGGACAATCGCGACGGTGTTATCCGCGCAGCCGCTGGCGACGACAATAATTTCGCTAATGGCGACGTGTTCAAGTTGCTGCGAAAGGATCGCTTCCAGCAGTTTGCCGATGTTTTTTTCTTCATTATGCGCCGTGATGCCGACGCTGCAAGAGATTCGTGACATGAGAGATTGGAGACTGGAGATTGGAGATTGAATGTCGGATGGTCTGGTGGTCGGATAGTCGGATGGTCAAGAGATACGAGAAACGAGAAACGAGAAACGTCAAACGTCAAACGTGATGCGATTTGGGATAGTGCGGTAGTGCGGTAGTGCGATGGTGCGATAGTGCGATAGTACGATAGTGCGATACGCGATACGCGATTCATTGCCCGATGGTTTTCAGGAACAACTCGAACGCGGCAGTTGACTCTTTGGTCAGCGCGAACGTCAAGAAATAGAGCGGCGCCAATAATACCACGAGTGCGTACATG
The DNA here is from genome assembly GCA_016209205.1 of Chloroflexota bacterium. Classification (GTDB taxonomy): domain Bacteria; phylum Chloroflexota; class Anaerolineae; order UBA4142; family SHND01; genus SHND01. The sequence continues at coordinate 1,205 of JACQWQ010000240.1, read as the reverse complement.
CCCCATCTGATGCGAGTCGTGCCTGCAACGGGGCGTGAGAAAAAATGCGCGGCGACGAGTGAAACAAGAACGAGAAACGCGAAAACGAGAAACGCGAACAAGACTTGAAATTCGCTTCCCGGCGCAACCAGCGGCGCGCGGATGGGGCTGGATTGGCTGTTAATCAACGGCTGCACCAACGCCGCCGCGATGGCAGAGAAAAACAACGCGACCGAAAGAAATCCCAGTTCCCTCAGTTCCTTCTCTGCCCTCTCTGCCCTCTCGCGCCCTCTCGCGCCCTCTCCGCCCTCTCGCGCCCTCTCGCTACCTTTCCACAACCACACCAACATTCCCAACCACAGCGCGCTATTCGCCACACCGAGCATTGCATACAACCACCAATGCGCTTGATTCGCCCACGCGGCGAAATAGGGCGAAACGAAAATGAATGCGGTGGCGGCGACAATCACCGTGAGCAGACGAAAACGTTTTGCGGGGACGAGCGTCACGAGCGCAAAGGGAAAAATCATTACGTAATAATAGCCGACCACTTTTTTCGACAGCAGGAAAAACGACAACACGATCAGCAGCGCCATCAACCACAAATTCACGTTGCGCCGCGCGCCGAAAAATGAAATCGCCGCCGCCGCGAGCAGTGTCAACCCACTCGACGCGCGCAAAAACAAATTATCCGCCGAAAAAATTCCCGCGACTCCGACGAGCCACGATTGCGTTTGCAGCGGCGCATCCGACACATATTGGACGTTCATGTACCAATAATCGTTCGAGTACAGCAAAAACGGCAGCGAGACAATCAAGACTGGAAATGCAAAGACCGCCAGAGCTGCGAGAAGCGAGAAAACGCGAGCCGAGAGATTCTTGTCGCTCGCAAAAAATATCTGCGCCCACAACGGCAGCGCGAACAGAATCGCATTCTGTTTGAACAAAAATGCGACGGCGAGCAACAGCGTCGGCAAAACCCATCCCCCTCTCCCTTTGGAAGAGATAGTTGGCGTAAGGTCATGCTCCCCTCTCCCAAAGGGCGCGGGGTCGGCGGTGAGGCCTTGCTCCCCTCTCCGTGTAGGAGAGGGGCTGGGGGTGAGGTTCTGCTCCCCTCTCCTTGTAGGAGAGGGGCTGGGGGTGAGGTCCTGCTCCCCTCTCCTTGTAGGAGAGGGGCTGGGGGTGAGGTTCTGCTCCCCTCTCCTTGTAGGAGAGGGGCTGGGGGT